>JBLMYN010000123.1:0-7127 GCA_050258305.1 Actinomycetota bacterium | reverse complement strand
ATCCGTGAACGGAGAAGATCATGAGCACTCTCTACGGTTGCCTCAATATCTTCCGGATACAGGTTTCTTCCACGAATAATGATGAGGTCTTTCAACCGCCCGGTAATGAAAAGAGCTCCGTCTCGAACGATTCCGAGATCTCCGGTGCGCAGGAAAGGGCCTTCGCCCGTGTCTGCAAGGCAAGCCCCGAACGTTTCTGCCGTTTCGTTTGGCCGCCGCCAATATCCGCGGGCAACGCTCCCACCTCGCAGCCAGATTTCTCCAATTTCATCCGTCCCGCATCTCAGCATGCAATCGGGGTGAACAATTTCCAGCTGCTGCTCAGGAATTGACCCACAGCTCACAAGGACGCGCCGGTTTCCAACTGGCTGATCATCTATCCAGCGATGTGATTCGAGGTCGGACGCGTTGACCTGTTTCAATGTTGCGGGACCAGGGGACTTCCCGCCTGATACCATCAGTGTCGCCTCGGCGAGCCCATAGCAAGGCAGAAACGCTTCGGCACGGAAGCCGGAGCCTGCAAAAGCATCCGCGAAACGTCGCAGAGTATCCGGACGAACCGGTTCCGCTCCGGTGAAGGCGACACGCCAGCCGCTCAAATTCAAGCCCTGGCGCTCTTCGCAGGAGATCTTTTCCGTACAGAACCTGTACGCAAAATCAGGTCCGCCGCTGATTACATTCTGATGTCGCGAAATCTCCTCCAACCAGCGAACTGGACACCGAAGGAAGGAAGCAGGCGACATCATTGTGCATGGATAGCCGCCAAACAGAGGCTGAAGAACACCTCCAATCAGACCCATGTCGTGGTATGCAGGAAGCCAGCTCACGCAATGGGCATTCTCGTCATAAGCAAAGACCTTTTGAATCAGGGTTGAATTGTGAATGAGGTTTTCATGCGTCAGCATGACGCCGCGCGGGCTGCCGGTGGAACCGGAAGTGTATTGGATAAATGCCAGGCTGTTCGGCTCGAATGGAGGCTCCTTCCAGCCCGGCTCGCTATCGTTGATATCGTCCACGTCCAGCAGGATGATTTCCGAATCTGGCTTTCCGGTATTCAACGACTGTAACCATCTCTGCGTCTGCCGCGGAGCAAGCGCGATTCGCGGTTCTGCGTCCGCGGCAATTGCACCAAGGCGAAGCATATTGCGTGAATGATGCGGGGGATATGCAGGAACAGCCACGGCCCCGGCATAGAAGCACGCAAAAAACGCAACCAGATAACTCAGCCCGGGCGGGTAAAGAACAAGGACACGTTCGTTAAAGGCACCGCTCGCCTGCAGCCTGGCCGCGACTGCCCGCGCTCGGCGATCAAGTTCCTGATACGTATACACGCAGCGCCGGCCATCTTCTGCGACGAAGGCGTACGCCTCACGATCTGGCTGAGTCGAAGCACGCCGCTGCAGTACACCGACAACGCCCGCAGGCAGGCAGGTCACAAACACCTTATTCATATGTACTTTTGATCTGAAATTTTGGTGGGTTTGATGTGGTGAAAAGCGATCTATCTGTGGAGAGTAATGCCTAAGCAAGACTGCTTAGGCCACGCTGCCGTCAGCACGTCCACGGAAATGTTAGTTTTGCAACGCAGATCCGGCCGCAGCCTCGGCCATCTTTTTTCGCAGGCTCAACGGCCTCATGTCCGTCCAGACTTCCTTTATATGCGCCAGGCATTCCGCCTTGGTGCCTTTCTTACCAGCGTCGTTCCAGCCCGGCGGGTTTGCTCGGTCTGCAGGCCAGATTGAATACTGTTCTTCATGATTTACAACAGCCTTGTAAATACGAGTGTCTTCTCTTTCGTCGGTGTTCATATTGTCCTCCAGAAATGTGATCGTCAACTATGGGTAAACCCAAAATGGAAACTTAGAAAGCGCACCCATTCTGGCTTTCCCCAAGAAAGGGTGCTACGGTGCGCGCCGGCGGATGCTTTCCACGTGCGCGAATCACGCCTGGCGCAGGGCTTTGACAGGGTCAACTCGAGTGGCTCGGCGCGCAGGAAAATAGCTGGCGGCCAACGCAACTGCAAAAAGCACTAATGAGGCTCCGGCATAAGTGAGGAAATCCTTGGACCCGATTCCGAACACAAAATTCGCGATCAGCTGGCTGATGAAGAGTGCCAGAATGAGGCCAAGTCCAATGCCAACAACTGCCAAGCCAATTCCGGACTTCAGGATCAACCCGAGGACATGAGACCTTTGCCCACCGAGAGCTATACGAATCCCGATTTCCTGAACTCGCTGATTCACACCATAAGAAACCACCCCGTACAGTCCCACTGAAGCAAGCACGAGCGCCGAAATTGCAAAGATAAGCAGTAGAAGCAGATTGAATCGACGCCGGCCGAGAGACTCTGAGAGCAAATCATCCAAGGTGCTCGCTTTGTATTGGGGAACATTCTTGTCCACCTCGCCGATCTGGGCTTGCACTGTGAGAATCAAGTCCGACGCGCTTCCAGTGCTGTGCACGACCAGCCAGGTAAACGGAGGGCCTCCCTGTGCCATGGGCAGATACATCTCAGGAACAGGATCAGAGTCCAGGTGAACATTGCGGATGTTCCTGACCAGTCCGACAATTTCTCGTACATGGCGATGTGACATAACAGTCACATGCTTTCCTATAACATTCTGACCGGGCCAGAACTTGCGCGCCATGGCTTCATTCACAATGGCAACTCTGGGGGATTGCAGCGTATCCGCATCGGTAAAGTCACGCCCTTGAAGCAGATCCATACCGATGGTCTTGAAGTAATTGGGCGTAGCCGACCGGAACTCAACAGCGGGCGCTTGAGCCATAGACAGATCAGGGCTGCCCTCCGGGATGATGCTGCCCAGGTTCGACTCACCTGTAAGTGGAACCATGCTCACGAAAGCAGCGGAGGCAATGCCGGGTACTGCCTGAAGACGGCTCCGCAGTTGTGTCGTGAACTGATCAATCTGCTCTCCGGTTTTGTAGGGCGGATCGGGAAAATCCAGCTTCACAATAAGTCGGTGGTCGGGATTAAACCCCGGGTTGAGTTGCTGAAGCCGTACAAAACTTCTGAGCATCAGTCCTGTACTGGTCAATAGTGTGACTGTCAGCGCAATCTCACTCACCGCAAGGAGCTTGCGCAGCCGCGTACCCCGCAACCCACCTCCCGTGGATGCGTGGCTTTCATTTTTTAGGGTGTCATTCAGGTTGAATCCGGAAATCGAAAATGCGGGGAGGACGCCGCAGAGTACGCCACAGAGTAAAGACAGAGCAAATATGAAAGTTAACATAGGCACGTTGAACGCAGCTTCCCTGACATAGGGAATACTCGCCGGCGCAAGCGAAACAAGCAGGCGGGTGCCAATCCAGCCGAAGAGCACTGCGGGCACTCCTCCTAATATGCCCAGCATCACACTTTCGGTCAGCAATTGAAGCACCAGGTGCATCCGCGAGGCGCCGAGGGCGGTCCTGAGTGCCATTTCTTTTTGACGCGCTACCGCACGCGAGAGCAGGAGATTGGCGACGTTCGCACACGTGATCAGCAACACGAGCGCAACCCCTCCGAACAGGAGCAAAATGCCGGGACGGATGTCTCCCACCAATTCATCCCGCAGTGAAACAAGATTAACGAGATAATCCTTGTTCGTATCCGGGTATAGACGAGCCAGATCCGCGGCAATCTTGCTCATTTCCGCCTGACCCTGCCGCATCGAGACACCGGGCTTCAGATGCGCAATTACCACCAGCGGATGAGATAGCCGATTACGGGCCCAACCCTGATTGGCAAAGAACCCCAGGGAAACCCACGCGTCCATCTCGTGAAAGAACTTGAACCCGGGAGCCATGACCCCTATAACAGAATACGGGGTCCCGTCGAGCAGAATAGACTTGCCGATGATCTGCGGATCCGATTTGTAGTGCCGTTCCCACAAATTATGGCTAATCATCACCACATGCGGCCCGCCGGGACGGTCTTCTTCCGGGAGGATTTCGCGTCCAAGTTCAGGTTTGGCGCCCAGCAGAGAGAAGAAATTCGATGAGATGATCGCTGTAGGGATATGTTCCGCGTTGCCGTCTCCACTCAAAATTGCGGAGTCCTCCCGAAACGCTGCGACTTGATCAAACGAACGGGCGTTCTCCCGCCAGTAGACGAAATCGGGATAAGGGACATTCCACTTCGGGATCCCTTTTCTCAGATTGTTTTGCCACACTACTACGATATGATCGGCGTCCCTATAGGGCAGTGACTTCAGCAGGACTGTATAGATGACGCTGAAGATTGCTGCATTCGCTCCGATACCTAGTGCCAGGGTCAAGGCAGCTACAGCTGTAAAACCTGGTTTGGCCAGCAGAATACGTAAGCTTAAGCGAGCGTCCTGTGCGATTCTCATGAGTTTGCCTCTCGTTATGTTGGGGACGGTCAATCTTTGCGGCTGCGACCTTGCAGTGTTGGATGTGTCCGTTTGATTTTACACCGTACAGAGGGCACTATTTGTTTTATTGGCCTCGCAAGGCAGTAAATTCCGTAACGCAGCTATCAATTTTCGACTTTATCTAAATCGCGGCCTTCTCGTGGCTGCTTGCGGCTCTCGATTTTTCTGTCGCGATCTTGAGATCAGTTGTGGCCGGCGTCAAGGCAATGGGCGTGACGATGCGGCGAGGTTTTTTAAACAGTGACCCGAGCGCTCCAGACAGCTGGTCTTTGCACGCTAGAAATCCCGCAAGCAGGGGAACAGCTATATCGCTCCCGAAATATCGCATCCTCCTGTCCTGCAACTTTGATTTGCGTAAGGCCTCGGCGAATGGGATCGTCGTGTGGCTCATCATCGTATACAGAGGAACCACCGCTTTGGGAAACAGCCAGTGTCCCCCTGCAATCAACTTCTTACGGGCGATCAACCGATACGAGCGTACCTTATCCCTAAGCTCGACGAAGTTCTCGACCGAGAGATGACCGAGTACGTCGGTATTTAGTTTTCGTAGCTGCTGGTATTCCTGGAATGCCAGGTCGAGTCTGTCCGGATGCTTTCCAATGCAATCATCGAGCACAGAGCAATCTTCGAAAGCCGCATTCATTCCTAATCCATAAAAAGGAACAACCGTATGGCAAGCATCTCCGATCAGCACCATTCGGTCTCCCTGATACCACGGCAATGTGCGTGTAGTCAAAAACCCGGAAACCGGATTCCGGAGGAAAGTATTGGGCAGATCCTCGATCAGTCCAACAGCATCGGGAAACTGCTCCTCAAAGAATTTCACGACTTTTGTGGGACTATCAAGATCGCTGAAGCTGCCGTGTCCATCCATCGGAAGGATACAGTTGGAGGCGAATGTGCCATCCAGGTTCGGAATCGCCATCAGCATGAATTTGCCACGCGGCCATAGATGCAGTCTGTTCTTGTGCATCCGGAACTTGTTGCCGGGCCCTGCGGCAAAAACCAGTTCCTTATAGCCGCACTCAAGGTAGTCCTGCTGGAAATTGGCGCGATCATTTCGTTGCATCTGCTGGCGCACGGTGGAGAATGTCCCGTCTGCGCCTACGATGAAATCCGGAGAAATCTGCTTGTGAGACTGTGATGTTTCATCATAGATTTCCACGGCCCAGTTCTTCTTATCGATCCTGGTGCAGCGATGGTTGAACCAGATCCTGATATTGGGATATCTCTCAGCAAGATCCATCAATCGCGCATTCAACGAACATCTGGTCACCGCGTGAATGACCTCCGTGCTTTTGGTCCCATATGGATGAAATTTCAACGATCCATTGAGGCTATGCACCATTCGGCCTTCGAGCGGAATCGTGATGTCGAGAATGTCCTTCAGATCAAGCACCCGGGCCAGCGCCGCGAGACCTCGCGTGGCCAGAGTCAGGTTTATGGAACGCCCTCCAGCAAACCGCGTGATTCGGCAGTCGGGGCGCAGTTCATAGAGGTCAACCTGCCAGCGCCGGCGTGCGAAGTAGATGGCCATGAGGGTGCCGGCCAAACCAGCTCCCATAATCGCAACTTTCTTCGGTTCAAATGATTTATCGTTCATATATGCAAGATAGAAACCTCGGCCCAGGCCCGCTAAGGTGATCTTGGCCGCGTTGTGAAGGGTCGATTGGTTCAGGTTTAAGGTGGAGATGAAGGGAGAACGTTACTGTGCAAGAAGATGCTGATTATCTCTCCATAATTCCGGCCTTAACAGTTCGTTATTGCTGGATCCAATCTCCAGCCGCAGAATACAATCCCGCAACTTGCCGGCAATTACGATGGAGTTTTCCTTGTTAAACATGCTGTAGTGGTCACCTGGAACAAGGTGACGCTCGAGTCCACCCCGCGCAAGATTGGACCAAATATCCGTGGGTGCAGAAGTGGTTCCATTGCGGTGCTCAGGCTCAAAGTAATCCACCCTTCCGCCGAATGTGCCTGGCACATATTCGTGCAGTGCCTGGAAGTTTGCCTTGAATGTATTGAACAATCGGGCAGCGATCAGCGGATTTACGTCCGCGGGGAGAGAACCCTGCTCCTGTGCCCGGCGAATGAGTTCGAGAAGCGCCGTCTGGCCGTCGCTGTCAGCGGATGCATGTGTCTCAGCCATGCGGATGCCTAGATCGGCAGCAAACTTCTTCATGAGATAGCTGTCGTCAACTGGTTGCCGAGGATTGCGAATCTGTGTTGAATGGCTGCTTGAAACGTGGCTGTCAAACAATGCCAGCAGAGCAACCTCTTTTCCCTCTGACTCAAGTTGGCAAGCCATTTCAAAGGCTATAACTCCTCCCAACGACCAGCCCCCAATCCGATATGGGCCCTCGGGCTGCATCTGGCACATCAGTTCGCGGTAGGTTGCGGCCATGCCAGCAATAGAAGTCTGCGGTTCCTGGTCTCGATTCAAACCAATAGACTGAAACGCATAGAAGGGTTGATCTGATCCGAGATGCCGCATAAGTTGCTCATAACAAAATACGGTCCCACCGACCGGATGAACGCAAAAGAATGGAGCCCTGCTGCCTTCTTTACGCATGGGAATAAGTGCCGCGTTTGCGTTTGAAGTTGCTGTACCACTCCTTTTCTCCTGCTCCACCCGCCCGGCCAGCTCTCGCACCGTTGGCGCTTCAAACAACACCCGCAGCGGCAACTCCACACCAAACGCCTCCCGCACCCGCGACATCACCTGCGTCG
>JBLMYN010000122.1:0-3112 GCA_050258305.1 Actinomycetota bacterium | reverse complement strand
CGCAACAGGACGTAACGTCCAGGGTGTTCAACTTCAATGTGAGCGCCGCGAAGCCCGGCCAGTACCTGCCAGCCGGCAGCAATCGACCGCAATGGATTCATGCGGGCCAGCAGGCACGCCAGAATTGCGAACGGCAGCAGCACCAGCACCAGGGGCAGCAGCAAAAGCCAGATCAGAAACAGCGGCAGCCACAGCCTGATGTTGTGCCGGTTTCTGCCGCGCAGCTTCAAAATGGCAAACAACGGGATCATTTGATTGCCTCCAATTCGCGGATGGCGTCCTGCGCCGTGATTTCTCCGCGCTTGAGCCGTTCGAGCACTTCATTGCGCGATGGGGCAGGGTTGGTCTCGACGAACTCCAGGGTGTTGGCGATTCGCGTCAGCCGCCCCTTAATGGTGGGATAGCTGACGCCGAAGATCTGTTCCATCTCCTTGATCGAGCCGTGGCTGCGGACGAAGGCCGTCACAAAGATCTGGTCTTCCATGGTCAGACGCGCCAACTGGGGAAGTTCAAAACTGCCTTCAATGGCGAGGTCCTTCCTGGCGAGCCGAACACGTTCCACCAGGATTGGCTCTCCCTGAGTGAGATGGGTGAGCTCTTGCCAATCCTTCGAAGATTTTGTTGTCTGCGGCATATCAATATAAATAATATTAATATTGAAAATATTTATTTTTGTCAATACTAAAATTGATTTTATTGATTATTTTAGCGTAACTTATTGATCCTAAAGAATCTTGTCCGAAGGAAACTTGAAGGAAATAAGTGTCCCAGTGGCGTCAGAGCCTTCCATACAAAGGCGCGGCAGACTTGGAGATGCTGGCTTAAAGCGACAGCGGCAAGGGAGCTGCTCTAGAAATCACGAAAAGGCTTTGCAAGGACACGTAAGAAAGTCCCTATCCACGCCGCGGGAACAAAGATTGCGATCGGAATCCAGCAGAGTAGTACGAAGATGGCGGCGAGTTTCTTCATTCGGCATTCATCGTACTCGCATGGATGGCTGGGCTCAATCAGGCTCAGACGTCAGGCTTACATTGTTTTTGGAACAATAACGATGTCCGTGGGCGCGGACGATCCTTCAGCAACGGGGAATCCAGGCAGGGCAGCCAGGGTTCCGCTGGCCGGATTCACGGAAAATCCGGCAATCGTGTTGTCCGCCTTGTTGACCACATAAAGAAATTGGCCGGTGGGATCGAGCGCGAGGCCAAACGGATGGGCTCCGGTGGGCGTTTCCGCAACAGGCATGAGATTGCCGTTGTTGATGTTGAAGGCCGAGACCGTGCCATTCTGAACGTTGGTCCAGTAGATGAACTTGTCCGCGGGATCTACCGCGAGCCGCAATGGATTGTGATGGCAGGAAGTTCCGCAGCTTGATGCCGGAGCCGGCAACGCCGACACAGGACTCAGCGCGCCGGATGTGGTGTTGATGTTGAAGGGAACCACGCTCTCGGCCATGTGATCGGCTGCGAAGAGGAATTTGCCGCTCGGGTCGACGAGAATTCCCACGGCAGAGGCGAAGCCGGTGGAGGAACTGGCATCCGCAAACGGCGAACCGGATACCGGCGTGAGCGTTCCGTTGGCGCCGATGGAGAACGCTGAAACCGTGTTGAGATCGGAGACGGAGGAATCAGGAAAATCGCCGGCAAAAAGAGTGCTGCCTGCGGGATTTACCGCCAGGCCGAAGGGACTCGTGGCTGGGAAGGGTGATCCTGCCACCGGGGCAAGCGCGCCGCCGAGGCCGATGCTGAACGCAGCAATGCTGTTGGCGGCCTGCTGGGCGACGAAAAGAAATCGTCCGCCTGGATCGACCGCTACAGCAGTGGGTCGCGCGCCGGTCGCTACGGGCGAACCGGTAACTGCAGTGAGAGTGCCCGCAGCGGTATCGACAGAAAATTCAGAGACACTGTTTGCGCTCTGATTGCTGACGAAGAGGAGCTTGTGGACAGCATCGAATGCCATGAACTCGGCGCCGCTCCCGGCCGGGAAAGGAGAGCCGGAGACTGCTGAGAATCCTCCGCTGCTGCTGACGGCGAACGCTGACACTGTGCCGGCGCCGGAGTTGCTGACGAACGCAAACGCGGTGGTCTGCGCAGGAGCCATCAGCGGATTGCCCATCATTCCATTGCACCCTGCAAGCGCAATAAGCAGAGATGTGAGCAGAGCCGGAACGATGACAAGGAGAGCGGCGATGGGCCGGCGGGGAAAACTGTGTGCTGGCGAGATCATGGGGGAATCTCAACACGCGTGCGCGAGTCCGGAAAATTATAAGCCTGAATTTGTATCGCAAAGGCGCAAATTCGGCTCTTTTCCGACGGGTAAGCCTATCCACGCATTTTCTATTTTCGATTCATTAGCGTAGACTTCACCAGATGATTCGCTCCATCTGAGGCCCTGATTGCATGTCCCGGTGTAAGTCCTGCGGTTCTGAAGCTCCATCTCTTGCCCGATTTTGTCCGTCATGCGGCGCGACGCTGCCCTCGGCCGATGTGCCCACAATCCTTGGCAGCGACGCGACAGCGCTCAGCCTGGAGGAAAAAGGCCCGGCGGTACCGGCGCAAATGGCAGGCACACCCGCGGCAAAAACAGCCCGGACCAGGTCTGGGGCGAGTCATACCGGATCGTCTTCATCCAGCGCACTGCTCGATGCGGGGCGCTTCCTGCCCGGATCGTTGCTGGCGGAGCGGTACCGCATTGTCGCGTTGCTGGGCAGAGGCGGAATGGGCGAGGTCTATCGCGCTGACGATCTGACATTGGGCCAGCCGGTAGCGCTGAAATTCCTGCCTGAAGAGGCGGCCAACGATGCAGGACTGCTGGAGCGCTTCCGCGGCGAGGTGCGCATCTCACGCAAAGTTTCTCATCCCAACGTTTGCCGTGTCTATGACGTGGGAGAAGTGGATGGCCAGACTTTTTTCACCATGGAGTATGTGGACGGGGAAGACCTGGCGTCACTGCTGCGGCGCATCGGGCGGTTGCCGAATGATAAAGCCCTCGACATTGCGCGTCAGTTGTGCGCGGGACTGGCCTCTGCGCACGCCAAAGGTGTGCTGCATCGCGACCTGAAGCCGGCCAACATCATGCTCGACGGCCGCGGGCAGGCGGTGATTACCGATTTTGG
>JBLMYN010000121.1:0-20952 GCA_050258305.1 Actinomycetota bacterium | reverse complement strand
AACCCGGTGCCCAAACACGCACGGGTGCCCATACCAAACGGGAAATACGCATCAGGTACGTGCCGGTAGGCGGGTTTTGGCCCAAACCTCTCGGGAATGAAGCGCAGAGGCTCCCAGAAATATTCTTCCAGGTGCTGCGTAATCCACTCGCTGAACAGAACGAAAGTTCCCTTGGGTAGCTTCCACCCTTCCAATTCAACTTCGTCAATACTGCGCCTTCCATGCAGCCAGGCCGGCGGGTAGAGACGAAGAGCTTCCTTGATCACCCAGTCGAGATAAGCGAGCTTTGGCAGTTCCGTAATTTCAGGTGCAGAACCATTAAGCGACTGTGCTTCCTGGGTGACTCTCGCCAGCGACTTCGGGTGTTTTGCCAGCAAGGTAATGGCCCACGTCAGGAGGCCGGACACAGTGACCTGTCCTGCTCCCATGAATGAGACGACCTGGTCGCGTACCGTCTCGCTGGCGCGTCCCGCCGGCGTGCTCTGAAGGATGAGATCGATGAGCAATGTGGACTTGCCCACGGTTTTGCGCATGGCGGCCTTTTCCACAATTTCGTCCACCAGCGTCATCAGTCCCGACCAGGCTTGCTCTTTGTTCACCTCCGAAGAGGATTTGAAAATGCTAAACAGGCTCGAATGTTTAAGTACGCTGCGGTAGGACTCTGCGATCGCAGCAGACCGATCCTGCACGTCAATTCCAAACAACGTCTCAAAGATAATGCTGGATGCGACTCGCTGGACTTCGTGCGTTAGTTCGATCTCCTGGCCGTCATGCCACCCGTCCAGCATCCGCTGCGTATGTGCAATCATGATTTCTCGATAACGTTCAAGCGCTGGTCCGTGAAATGCCTCCAGCATGGCCGTTCGCTGCCGGTCATGAATCTCGCCGTCGGTGGAAAAAATCGACTTTCCCTGTCCGCAGCCACAGCAGGTAGCAACCTTGCTCTTGGGCGTAAGGGCATGACGAAGCTTAAAGGTATCGCCGCCAAAAAGAGCAAAGTTCTCAATGTAAGCACCCTTGGGAAAATGCGAAATTTTATCCGCCAGAATCTGGCGTATGCTGCAGGGCCGCGTCACCATCACCACCGGCACCTCTCCAAGATGAAAAGTGGAGATTGGGCCGTAATCTCTATACAAACCCTCTAGAAATCCAAGACGGTCTTTCCGATAAGCGAGCATATTTCCGAACACCGGTAACCGGCGGGGTCCAGGCGGGAGGCTATGGCGTGTCATTGCAGAATCCTTTCATCAGCAAAACTTGCGGGCCGGACAGTGCTGTGCTTCAGTTGTATCCTTCATTTTGCGTCAACGATTCATTGCGGCAAAAGAAGCCGGAATTCCAATTTCATACCCAAGGATGCCGGCAATGCGCCGTGTCTCCTCGCTCAGTGGCTCTGGCAACTCAAGATCCAGACCGGCGCCGGCCCGGGTTCCATCGATGCCGCCGTACCTCTGGAAGTTAGAGTCGCCGGGCGGGAGAATTCCAGGGCGAATACCATCGGTCATGCGGGAGCCTTCGTAAGGTGTAAGCAAGGCTTGATCAAACTCAATTTCCAGAGAATTGCAGAGCTCGCGGAGTACGCGCTCCGGATCCTTGGCGAGCAGTTCGTAAGGAACGTGAGCCTGCCGGCGACGATCCACAGTCGCCAGGAACTTTAGAATGTTCTCGTTACGAATCTTCCAGACTGCCTCCGCCTTTCCCAATGTAGGCTCGAACTCATTGCGAACGAGGGACTCAATTACCGCATAGGGATGGCGATAAAGATAGATGTAGTGGGCTTCGGGGAAAAGGCGCCCGGCTTTCTCCAGCGTCTCAAGGCGTGCCGCATAAGGCGGTGTTTTGTCCACTAAACGGCGGGGCGCCGCGTCGACACAAAGCAAATTGTACACAGCCGGAATTGGTGTGTTTTGTTCGATCAGAGCATCAAGCATTTGCTGGCTGGCGGCATCATCGAGATGGTGCAACTCCATCAACGCCCGCTGTAAACCATGCCGTTGATCACATCGGCCGTGGTTCCGGCAACTCCCCGAGCGGCAAAACCCCAGACTGGATTCCCGTTCACTGATTGTTTCAAACTGCAACAGATTCAGCTCGGGTGGAGAAAACAAGCGTGGATGTCCTGCAAGCATTACCCGTAAAAGCGTCGAGCCGCTGCGGGGTGCACTCAGGACGAAAATCGGATCCGTTCTCATGTGCTTGCTCCTCCAGGCTGTAACGCCTGATTGTTGTATCACCTTGAAATTGCGATCACCGGGGTCAGCTGGCGCAGCCTCGTGCCGATACTCGGGCAGGCTGCGCCGAACCATTTGGTACCCCTCCGATCCCAAACTGCCGTCGAATCACGTTCTATGCGTTAGGCAGTCACCATTACCTCTGTATGCCGACGCCTGGGAAGGCTCTCCAGTCGCATTCTTACCTTTCCTTTTGGCTGGAGGAGCACATAGTGATCGGCATATTCCATTTCCTTCTGGTCCAGCAACACAGGCTTGAAACGTTGCAACGCCTGGGCAAGGATCACTTTGGTCTCGAGCATTGTGAAACCGGTACCCAGACAAGCGCGGTGACCTATGCCAAAGGGATAATACGCACCGGGTGTGTGCAGATACTGGCCCTTCGGGGCAAACCTCTCCGGAATGAATTCCGTGGGACGCTCAAAAAACTCCTTGGCGCGGTGTGTTACCCATTGGCTGAAGAGAACAAACGTTCCCTTGGGCAGCGACCACCCGTCGACCTCGACATCCTCCAACGCGCGACGGAAGTGGACCCAAACTGGAGGGTAGAGCCGCAAGGTTTCTTTCACCACCCAATCCAGGTAGGTCAGCTTGGGCAGCTCGGTAACGCTCGGAGCCGAACCGCCAAGAACCATCTCCAGCTCTTCAGTCACTTTGGCCAGAACCTCAGGATGCTGTGCCAACAGCCCAAAGGCCCAGATGATAGCGCCCGAGACGGTGACGTGTCCCGCCGCCATAAAGAACAAGACGAGCCCGCGAACCAGCTCGCCGTCGTGTCCACCGGGTGCTGACCGCAAAATGAGGTCAATCAGCATCGTGCTGTTGGGATCCGCGTAGCGAGCATTTCGGGCCGCGGCGTCCGCCACGATCCTGTTCACGACGGTCATCAGCTGCTCCCATTCGGAATCCTTGCTGTGCGGCCGGAAGGGACTCTTCGAATGACTCACAATGTGACGGTAGGCCTTGACGATGTGATGGGATTCATCCTGTACATCAACGCCGAATAGAGTCTTGAAAAGAACGCTCGCGGTCAACGCCTGGATCTCATGCGTCAACTCGATTTCTCCTCCACCCGCTTCCCATTCATTCAATGCCCGGTCGGTTTGTGAAATCATGATCTCGCGATATTTGTCGAGCGCCGGGCCATGAAACGCCTTGAGCATCGCATTCCGCTGACTATCGTGCAGTTCCCCTTCAAGCGCAAGCAGTGAGGTCTCGGTGGCGCAACCGCAGCACCGGTCAATCATGGCTTTTGGAGTCAACGCGCCGCGCGCAAAAGGGAGATCTCCCATGATAAGGGGCATATTGAGCATGACGTCGCGGTTCCCGAATTTATCCGCCTTCTCAATGAATACTTCACGGATCGCACTGGGCCGGCACAACTGCACTGCCGACGCATTTCCGAGATGCATGGTGGCCGCTGGACCGTAGTCCTCATACAGCTTCGTCAGGTACCCAAGGCGATCCTTGCGGTAGGTCAGGCTGTTACCGAAGATCGGAACCGCATGCGGGCCAGGTGGAAATTTATATTGGCTCATTAATGTAGACCTCCCGTGCGCGTCTTAGCTCTCGCCAAGGCGTCGCCGTCGTATATTACTGAAGAGTTCACCGTCCCGATGGATAATCCGGAGCTGCTCTCTTCTGCAGCGGCTGCACCATTGCTTTCGGAGAGCAACTCCAGAAGGTTGAACATGGCGAATGCACCTCGCTGAAGCCACGCCTCATGCGAGGCACTACGCCACGAGCCAACTTACTCCTGTTTATTGGGGCAGGTAGCTGATGCGCAGATTGCACAAAGCGTCATGGTTGTTCTCCTTTTTCTTGGCCGATTATCTCGGCCATGAAGTCATCCTAGAACTTGAAGTTGACTCCAAGTCAAGCTAAAAATTTGAAAATTGTTGATTTTTTTGAAATACAGTCTGCCCACTATGGTACAAAATGAAGTGCACTTTAAGTCCGGGGTCAGGCTCGGATTTTCGAGTTGCATTACAGCTCATCAACACAGGAGGGGCCATGACGATCAGTGAGGTTGCTTCACACACAGGTCTGCAGCCCTCGGCAATTCGGTTCTACGAAAAAGCGGGATTACTCGACTCTCCGGCTCGCAGCGGCGGCAGGCGTGTCTACCAGACTGATGTTCTCCATCAACTATCCATCATCTGCTTTGCCAAGGAACTCGGTTTCAGCCTGGACGAAATCAAACTGCTTCTCAAGGAATTTCCTGAAAATACCAAGGCTTCGCCTCGCTGGAAACAACTGGCCACAACCAAGATTCTGGAGATGCGAAGTGTTGCAGCCAAGGCTACAGCCGTGCAGCGGATGCTTGAGAGGACGCTGCGGTGTCATTGCGCAACCCTGGAAGATTGTGCAGCGGGCCTCGCACGAGCGGGGAGGTACGCCGGGCTGCATGAGCGTCCCGCCGCTTTCCGCGCCAAAAAAGGCGACCGCAATGGCAAGCCTCGCACCATGACGAACGGCCATGCGGGTCGCAATGAGAGCAAAAGCAACGCCAAGGCTTAGCTGCAGAAAGGAAACGGTTCTGAAGCAACTCAGGATTGACTTCTGCAGCGCCGAGCCGACTTGGTAATCCGCCGAACACTGCTTCAGCTTCGGCGGCAACGAACCATGAGAGCGCATCTCGCCCTCTCTGTAACAGCGCATTCCAATCTTCAACAGATTGCCTCACAACGAGCCTAATGGATGCCTTTTCCAGCTTGAATGCGCAAGCAGTCTGGATGAACTACTTTTAAGCGACCTGCGACGGCTTATGACCGCGCAGCGTAGAGGTCGATTTGATGGCGAGAAGAAAGACGAAGCGGGAGCAAATTCAATCTGCGCTGCCCGAAGTATGGGAAATCGTCCGCTCCCGGCGCGTCCGAATGGGAGCTGCGTTATGCTTGCTGGTGGTCAATCGTTTCAGCGGTCTGGCGGCTCCTTACGCTCCCAAGTTACTGCTGGATCGTATTATTCCCGCAAAAGATCTCCACCTGCTGTTCTTGCTCCTCGTCGGACTAATGCTGGCAGCGGTGATCCAGGGATTGACTTCATTTGCAGTCGGTCAACTGATGTCCAAAGAGACTCAAAGGCTGATCGCCCAGATGCGTCAGAAAGTGCAGGCGCACGTTACCCGGCTGCCTGTCAGTTATTACGACGCCAATAAAACGGGCGCCCTCGTTGCGCGAATCATGAGCGACGTGGAAGGAGTAAGAAGCCTTGTAGGTGCTGGGTTTGTGGAGTTTGTGGGAGGCCTTCTTACTGCATGCTTCGTTCTGATAATCCTGGTTCACATGAGTTTGCTGCTCACCGGAATCGCCGTTGCCTTCCTGCTCATCTTTGCGCTGTGCTGGAATCGAACCCTGAAGTATTTGCGGCCACTGGTACGCGAACGTCGGGCGATCAATGCCGAAGTAACGGGCCGGCTGACAGAATCGCTTGGCGGCGTGCGGGTGGTGAAGGGCTATCACGCGGAAAGTCGCGAGCAGCAGGTGTTTGCGGCTGGAGTAGGAAGATTGCTGCAGAATGCCCTGAAATCTGTTACGGCAAACACGTTGCTGAACCTCTCTTCGATCACTGTTATCGGCGTTCTTAATGCGCTGGTCCTGACGTTCGGAGCCAGGCTGATTTTCGCCCACAAGATGAGTCCAGGCGGCCTATTCAGCTACATGATGTTCATGAATTATGTGTCCGCCCCCATCATTCAGTTGACGGCTATAGGACCCAACATTATCGAGGCCCTTGCGTCTCTCGATCGTACACGGGAAGTGCTCAGTGAGCGTCCCGAAGATGAAGATGTGACGCGCACCATCGTGCTTCCCAGGGTCGAAGGCTGGATACGGTTTGACCAGGTCAATTTCGAATACGAGACAGGGAAGCCAGTGCTGGCAAATGTTAGCTTCGAGGCGTCGCCGGGAACGGTGACAGCTTTGGTTGGTTCGTCCGGTTCTGGCAAGTCGACCATTATTGGGCTAGTTGCAGGCTTTTATAAGCCTACCAGGGGACTCATAACTGTCGATGAGACGGATTTGGCGCGTGTGCGTCTTGATTCGTACCGCCCCGTGTTGGGAGTAGTCCTTCAGGAGAGCTTTCTTTTCGCAGGCACCATTCGCGATAACGTCTCTTTCTCACGCCCTGGCGCCAGCCAAGAAGAAATAGTCCAAGCTTGCCGGATTGCGCACGTTGATGAGTTTGCCGAGCGCTTTAAAGACAAGTATGACACTCTGGTCGGAGAGCGTGGTGTCAAACTCTCCGGCGGGCAGCGTCAAAGAGTATCTCTGGCTCGAGCTATTCTCGCAAACCCCCGCATACTGATTCTTGACGAAGCCACATCCAGTCTTGATTCCGAATCAGAACTTTTCATTCAGCAGGGCATGAAATACCTGATGAAAGGCCGGACAACGTTCGTTATCGCTCACCGCCTTTCCACGATTCGCCGGGCGGATCAGATCCTTGTGATCGAGTCGGGAAGCATTGTCGAGCAAGGGACCCACCAGTCTCTTCAGGAAAAACGGGGGCGTTACTTTGAGCTTTACAGCAAACAGCACGGAGTGGACTCAGATCTTCTACTGGATCCCGCTGAAGAGAGTAGCCCAGCCGAGCACGGCCAGGCAGCGGGTCAGTTTAGCCGTTCCTGAGATATTCACAGGTTTCCACCACAATCAAGGTTAAACCGCGGAACCCTAGTTCAATGTGGGGAGCGGGATTCTTACTGGGCCTTTTACGCTCAACCGTTCGATTTCTGCCAGGTCCTTGGATGTAAGCGCCCAAGAGACCGCCTTAACGTTCTGCTCAATCTGCTCCGGCCTCGTTGCACCCGCAATGACGCTCGCCACAATCGGCTTCGCTGCCAGCCAACTGAAGGCCAGTTCAACCAGGCTGCGCCCTCGCTGTGAGCAAAAGGCTTCCAGGCGTTCAACGATCTGCCACGTTGTCTCGTTCAGGTGCCGCGCGGCAAGTGGCTTCCATACTGCGAATCGGCTGTCCACCGGTGGAGGCTCGTTCCGCTTGTATTTCCCAGTCAGCAGTCCGCTGGCCAGCGGGTAGTAGGGCACCAATCCCAAACCATGGGCTTCCATGGCCGGCAGCAGATCGATTTCCGCTTCTCGTGCAACCAGATTGTATTCATCCTGGCAGGAGACGAACGCATTCAGGCCCAGCGCCCTGGAGGTCCACTGGGCGTCCACAACTTGCCACGCCCGCAGGTTCGAGCAGCCGATATACCGGACCTTTCCCTCGTGAATCAAATCATCCAGAGCCCTAAGCGTCTCTTCTATGGGAGTAAGGGGATCGGGACGATGGAGCTGATACAGATCGATCCAATCTGTCTTGAGCCGCTGCAAGCTGGCTTCGACCGCGTTCACGATATAACGACGGGAAGCACCTTTGAGGGTTCGTGACGCATCCATCACGTTTCCAAATTTTGTAGCCAGCACGATGTCTTTCCGGTGGTGACCCAAAACCTGCCCAAGAATCGTCTCGGAACCACCGGGCCCTCCGTATACATCGGCCGTATCAAAGAAGGTGATGCCTGCATCGAGCGCCTTATGTATGACCTGGCGCGATGACTCAAGGTCGATACGATGGCCAAAATTCAGGCAGCCCAAACCGATCAGCGAGACTTGTAGCCCTGACTTGCCCAGATTCCGTATTTGCATTGAATACTTGCCTTCCCAGAGATCTTGCCCGAAACATCATTGAGCAGATGATCTAAAACCCGCCGGCGGAGTCTGAAGGCGCCCGTCCGCCGGCACGGCATCACAATCTATTTATATTGGCAAGGGGCGCGCAAAACGTTGCTCGCTCTCGCCAATGACAATCAGGTGCAACTAAAAATGCAGCGCGGCAGCACCCCACGCCAACAGCAAGGCAAACAATGTTGCAGCGATTGCCTGGCGGGCCATGAGCCGGAGAGCAAACTTCGCCGACTTCTCACGGGCTATTGTGAGAGCTGTTACCAGACAGGGAAGAAGCACACCGGCAAAGTAGACGGCCGTTAGGATCTGCCCGTTCCGCAGGTGAGCGAAACCCGCATCGTTGGTAAAGAGCAAAATTGCATCTTTGCGAATCGATGAGAAAACTACTGCAACGGAAGCCTCGGGCGGCAGATTGAAAGCCCTCATCACGGGGCGCACCCAGTTAGAAAGCACATTAATTGCGCCGATCCAATCCAGCAGGGAAGCGACAATTGTAATGCCAATGAAGATCGGCATCGCGCGGCGGAAAAAATGAATGATTGTTCCCCGCGCTTCAGCCCAGATCGCCTTCGGCCGCGGGAACTCCAGAAAAGTCGGTTTATCCATGCTCAGAATGAGAAAAGGCGAATTCGGCATGTCACCGGCCGAAAACCGGGCATAAGCGATGGTTGTCGCAACCAGGTAGATAAGATACGGTACCACAAGAAACGGACGGGAGACCGCAGCAAAAACGGCGAGAGTCGCACCGAACTGATACGAACAGGCCGAACCAAATGCGATTGCGGAAATGGTAGTGTCTCGTGTTGCGGACGAGCAGCACCGAGTGTTAATCACAGCGGGTACATTGCAACCAAACCCCATCACGACCCGAACCAGGTCCCGGCCCGTCATTCCCAATTTGCGCATGGCGGGATGCATGGCAACCGTGATCCGATCAAGTAGTCCGCTTGCCTTATAGCTGCCGACAACCAGGGCATAGAGCAGAACCGTCGGTACCGCCCAGACGAAGAGGAGCGGTCCCATGGTAAGCAGGCCATAACGGCCGATCAATATGTCTTTCAGCGGACCCGGCACCGACCCCAACCAGGCCGCAAGCTTCTGGGAAAGGGTCTCGATCGATGGATCAAGCCAGTTTGCAAAATGGTTTGCGCTGTAGACGGCAAGCACGGCTGGAACTAAAAGCAGAATAAGGGCGCTGACAACCCCGAGATATCTGTGCTCCAGAATGGTCTTCTGTGGCTGCACCACCCACGGCGCCGAAGTGCGGGCATTCTGATTGGGCACTGCAGCCGATTTGAGCGAGTCCTGAATCGTCAGACGATCTTCCTTTGAGAGGTTCCGGGCATCCACAGCAAACAAGGGCACGCCGAGTTCTTCTCCGATTTTGTTTACCGCTTCCTGGTTGTGCCGCTGGAGCGGGATCTTGTCCCAAAAAGTAACGACGCCGGCTACACGCTTGCCCTTCACAAGAGGCAGCATCTCTTTGAGGTCCTCGGCCAGTTGTGTGGCTTTTAGTACCAGCAATACCGTTTCCGTTTGCCGCAATTCCCCCAGGGCGAGCGCAGTGGTGACAGTGTCGGACTGCAGGAGTATCCCGGGGGTGTCAACGAATTGAACTCCCTCGCCTACAAAGACCTCACAATTCACTGTTGTGCCGCGGAAATTGGAAGAATAGGCGTTGTGGCCAGTCAAAGAAGAAATCAACTGCGACTTGCCGGAGCTTTCTTTCCCAATGACGACGACTATTTCCTGCTCAACGGCTATTGCGGCAAGATTACCGACTGCGGGCATTCACTACCTCCACTATGGGTTGCTATTGCAGAGAGCTACATAGTAGTCATTCTGTGTGTCTGGTTAAGCGGGACAACGTGCTCAGGACGACCGGACGAAGCCGGCTTATTTCCTCAGCAGGTACCCGATAAAGAGTTGAGGTCCATTTGCTGCGTGGTCGCCGGAATTGGCTATCTGAAAGGCCGGGATGATCATGAGTCTTTCATTGGGAAAGAACATCACTCCGAGCGCCAGAGCTCCATTTGCGCCACGACCGGACTGCCAGTCGGCGGCCAAGGTCACAACATTGCGATCGTTCTGATGAGCAACTGTCTGCTCCAGTCCGAATAACTCGCCGCCACGATTTCCCGGTGCGACCACGCTTTCGGAGTCCCAACCTCCAAATGTGAACCTGGTGTCTTTGTGACTGATTGCTCCGGCAGCATAGAGAAAGTTTCCGGCATTGAAGGTGCGGTGAAAGGTGGGCACAAATAGCTGATCACCCAGGTACATGTCAAAGTGGACAGGCTGGCTCGACTTGGTGCTCAGAAACTTCCATTTAGCGTTGGGGACAATTGCCCGCTCGTTAGTATCGGCAGGCGTGGCAAACGCGTTGATGTTGATTCCCGCTTCAATGTTGTGGCCCAATCCGTAAATGAAATTGGGCGCTTCGGTCCCCACGACTGCCCCGGGAAAATAGGCGGAGTCCGAGCGGAAATACAATTGGTGTGTGCCCATGACATCGGCGCTGGGACTGTTAAGTATGGTTTGTTGAGCTGAGGCAAAGGTGCTGACAAACGCTGCACATAGCAGGATGTAAGTTCTCATCGTGTACTCCATAGCGTGACAGTTCAGGGGGAGCGCTGGTCGCAGTGTGCGCTATTTGCAGGCCAAAGGGACCGGCAGCGTGAGCTGCCGGTTCTTGCTTTGGCATCAAAAAACTACCTCAGCGATTTGGGTCGGCCCGCGTTGGCAGGACAGGACTTGCCATCTTGGACACTCTCAAGCAGTCCTGCAGCGGCGTTGATCTGGCGGCTGAAACAGTTCCGCTCTGAGCTTCTGGTGAAGAAGGACTGAGAGCTTGACTGGTCCTGGTTCCCCAGAATGGAAAAGGTTGGGCTCAACGAGAGTGTGTCCTGCATCGCTGCGGCTGTCTTCGTAAACCGGAAAAAGACATCGTTGACGGGATTCGTTGAGAGGACGCTTTGGTTGTGGTGTTCTTGAATTGCCGTCGTCTGTGTGTGAGTACCGTCCGGATTGGTGGTGAACGTAAGGTCTACCGTCATCGGAAACTCTGCTTTTTGGACAGTTACTTGTTCTGCATTCCCGTCGCGTTGTGAGCCGCCGCTCTTGATCCTCGTGACAGAGTCGATTGCGACAGTTTCTTTCACATCCTGGGTGAATGAGGATCCGGCAATGCTGAATTGCTGATCGTTGGCAAAGCTAACGGTCTGGGAAATTTCCGTCACGACCTTGCCGTGAGAGGTGTTTACGAATCCCCTGATCGTAAACTCGCGTTTAGACCTGACGTCGAACGTGCCGCTCGTGGTCCCATCCGCAGTGCTCACGTTCTGCTCCGTTACCGGAGCCGGACTTCCGAGCGTGTTCAACTCTATCCCGCCTGATACCTGCGATGCTCCGTGATCAAGAAACAAGAGCACGGCGCCGTTCAGGGTGAACGGGTTTGCATTAACCACGCTAACGGCGATTTCATGTGGGTTACCATCGCTCAGCAGGCCGGCAAAGGGAGTTATGTCTACGCGGTAGGGTAGAAAATTAAGTGCGAGCAAACCTGGGATGGGCCGCCAGAGAAAGGGATCGATGGAACCCTCGGTGATGCGCGGAAAAGCGGGAGCGACACCCGCCGGTTGTCCATCGATCGAGATCTCGGCCTCGCGGAAGGAAGTGCCCGGGCAGGTCAGCAACTGTTGAGCAATCACCGGATCCGGAACGCAAAGATAGTAGAACTCATCACTGGCGGAGCCAGCGTTACGGACAATGACATCCACGAACGCCCGCTCGACATTAGTTGGCATGACGAAAGTGCCGCTCAGAGCCTGGGTTCCAAAGACAGCAACCTGGCCGCCAAGGACCGGATCCGCGGAGAGCGGCAGCACGACATCAGGCGTGGCCGCCGGCCGAGCCGAAGCCGAACTCGGAAAGAACAGCAGGGACGCAGTGCCGGAGATGATGCTCGGATTCTTCTTGGTCACAGCGGTAAGAACTGTGAACGCTCCTGGTTGTGGCTTCGTGAACAACGCGCTGTAATCAGTCACATCACGCTCCACGTGCCAGTTTCTGCCCGTGGTGGGATCAGGCTCCATAGCGCTGCCGTACAGAATGTTCGTGGCGCCAATCCATATGCTGGTGGTGCGGTCATTCTGATGTCCGGCATTTACCGAATAGTCAGCCGAGACGATCACCTTCGACCACGGCGGCGGGCAATCCGACGGAGGCGTAAATGAGAATGGAACAGGGGTTGTGTTCAGCGGGCCAACGTTCGAGAATAACTGCACCACGCAGGGCGTAGTGTCCGGCCTGCCAACCGGCGGGTCTGCAGTAGCTGTGTTTCCTGAACCAAGCTGCAGAGGAGCCTGCCCAGCGGCGGTTGAGATCAGCAATGCTCCTATAATAAAACCTAACGCGGCCATTTTGTACCAGTGGCTAGACATTTGCATCCTTGTCCTTCCCATTTAAGTTTTCTGTTGTAGCTGCTAAGAGGATCTCTAGAACAACAGAGCGGAACGCTAATGCAGTAGGACAGTAGTGTCAAGCAACTTGTATCAAAAAAGCAGAATAGCGTCCCATTTCGGGAAATTCATAGCTGGAATCTTGTGCAGTTCCCATTTTGGGAATTTCACAACGAGGAAGATTCTATAAACACTCGTAGAAGCACCTCTGTGATGGTCTTCGGGCAGATCAAACAGGCAGAGGGCTTTCGCCAGTTCCTGCTTCCGAGGTCAGGAGAAGATACGGGCGAGTTGGCGCTGGTGTTCACCACTCACAACCTTCTGAAACTCTACCGTATTTGCATGACATCAACGCCAGCCAATACCCAAGCACTATAAAGAAATCAAAGTCGCCGCCGAGGTCCCAGGACAACCAGCAACGGAGCCGAAACTTCCACAATTTCCGATGGCATGAGAAAGCTGGCAAACCACACCAGCTATTCGCCCTTACTCGGACACTCTCCTGCTATGGAGTGAGAATGGAGAGAGCACGCGCAGATCCGGTAACCGAAACCGCATTTGCTGTAATCATGGTTCGCGAAGCGTGGTAATCGGGTCTAACCGAGCCGCCCGCAACGCCGGAATAAAGCTAGCCAGAACAGCTACGACGAGCAGAATCGAAGGCACGACGAGAAACACCAGTGGATCGACAGGGTGAACGCCGTACAATAGACTCGCAATCATAGAGGCCGCCAACACGCCAATGATCAGGCCAATAACAATTCCAGATCCGGCCAGCACACAGCCACCAATCAGGAATTGTTTAAAAATATGCCCGCGCCTTGCGCCGAGGGCCATGCGTATTCCGATCTCATGAGAGCGTTGACCCACCATGTAGGCGAGCAAGCCATAGATTCCGATGCAAGCCAAAATCATTGCAAGCACCGCGAATGCTCCGACCAACTCGGCAGAGAAGCGACGCGGAGCCAGTGAAGCGTTGATTACCGCCTCCATGCCGCGCACACCGAACACCGGCAAAGCAGGATCTACTCTTTGTATCTGGCGGCGGATCTCGGGTTCGAGGGCAGATGCCGGCAGTGACGTGTGCAGGACCACATTCAGGACTTTACCCGGCCTCTGGTAAGCCGAGATGTAGATGTGCGGCACGCCGTCCTTGTCTAGTCCATCATGCTTAATGTCCTTGATCAGACCGACCACATTTACCACCATAGTGCGTTGTGCAGCCCGCGGTCCTATCCTAATTTGTTTATCAATCGGATCTTCGTTATGCCAATACAACCGAGCCGTAGTCTCATCCAGGATAGCTACGATGGGCTTTCCCGGTTCATCACTTTCGGTAAAGAACCGGCCTTTCATCAGTGGCGTTTCCATTACTTTGAAGAAGTCCGGCGTCACGCGTATGACCTCAGCCCGCAGGTCGCTGGAGGACTCATCTGGCCGCCCTTCGACGCTGACATATGCGCTGCTGGTCGGAACATTGGAAGCCGGCAGCGCTGAAGTGATAGCTGCCATTTCGACACCCGGAATGGTGCTCAGGTTGTGTAGAACGTCCCGCAAAAAGGTGACCTGGAGCGGCAGTGAGCCATACTTGTCTGTTTTCGGATCATTGGGTGCAGGCAACCAGAGACTTGCCGCAACCACCTTGGAGGCCACGAATCCCGGGTTGCTGTTGATCAAACCCAAGAACGTGCGTAGCAGCAAACCTGAGCCGATCATCAGTATCACCGCGAGCGCCATTTCCGAAATGATGAGGAAGCCACGCAACCGGCTCGTGCCAGTGCTGTACCCGGAGCCCTCAGCTCCTTCGCGAATGCGCGCGAAGAGATCTCCACGGATGGATTGAATCGCCGGCGCGAGGCCGAACAGAATACCAGTCAAGACGGAAATGATCAGCGCGAACAAAAGGACCGTCCAATTTACACCGACTTCGTTGATTCTCGGAAGCTTAAAAGGCAGAAACCTGAGCGCCGGTTTGAGCAGTAACATGGTCGTCAGGACGCCCAGCATTCCGGCAAACAAAGACAGTACGACGGATTCAGTCAACATCTGTCTCAACATGCGATTCGGGCTGGCCCCGAGCGCAAGCCGCACGCCCAATTCCCTCTGTCTTTCAGAGGCGCGGGCCAGAAGAAGGCTGGCAATGTTCACTGAAGCAATTAACACAATCAGGAATACCGCAACTAGAAGCACCAGCAGCATGGGGCGGACATTGCCGACCAGGGATTCCTGCAGAGGCTGAAGCTCAATGTCCCACTTTGCGCGAGCAGGATACTCGTTAGGATAGTCAGCTCTAACCGCAGCGGCGAGTTTGTCCAGGTTTGCCTGGGCCTGTTTGAGATCCAATCCCGGTTTCAATCGTCCCAGTGCACCCTGAATCTCGCGCTGTCTGCGATTAGGGCTGAAAGGATCGGCTTTAAAGCCTGCCGTGAGCCACACTTCCACGTTGCCTGCCAGCGTCCGGCCCGGATGACGGAACCCGGGCGGAAGGACACCTACAATTGTGTATGGATCGTTGTCAATTTGCAGGGTCCGCCCAAGAACACCGGGATCTGAAGCAAAAGCCCGGCGCCACAGACCATCGCTGATCACTGCCACGGGAGCAAAACCTGGGGCGCTATCCTGATCACCGAATATGCGGCCCAATTGCGGGACCACGCCAAGCATCGAGAAATAGTTCGGGCTTACAGCGAGCAATTCAAGGCGCTCTGGCTCTTTCGCTCCAGTCAAATTCCCTGCACCAGGCCACACTACAGATACCTGATCAAAAACATCAGCTCTCGTTCTCAGGTCATCAAACTCGGGATAGGAAAACGTAATGTCGTGCAACCCCACTCCAGGGTTGTTGAACGAAATCTTAACCAGACGGTCTGCATCTGGATATGGAAGCGAATGCAACAACAGAGCGTCCACGATGCTAAAGATGGCCGCATTGACACCGATTCCCAGCGCCATAGTCAGTACTGCCACAGCCGTAAAGCCTGGGCTTTTCAGCATCTTTCTCAGTCCATACCGAATATCCTGCAACAGGGTTTCCATTAGGTTCTCCATCGGCTATGAGCAGTTTAATCGAGCGTCCTACACCATGAGAAGGAGCAGAGATCCAATATACTAGCGCACTTTCAGGTCCAAATAACCGCGCCCCCCAAATGATTAGTTTGCCATGGGAAGTTCTGTGCGCAACCATAGCCTGTCCAAAACTGCCTGTTCGCTTGCGGCCAGCAGGTGTTCGAAAATGAACATCTCGAACCTGCTACCGCGGCTTCTCCTTCGTGCGCTCAAGAGCTTTGGTTACGCCAGCCACAACATGTAGAATCCAAGCAAAAGCATGGCTGCGCCCATCAATGATTCAGTCCATTTGCGATAGCCTTTGCGATCCACCCAAGCCGTCGCTTTTCCCACGACAGAACCAAAGGTGATCAATGGTATTCCAGCCCCCAAACCGTAGGCAAACAACAGCACCCCGCCGTAAAGAAACTCCCGATGATAGGCAGCATAGGCCAAAATCGTACCGAGGACAGTGCCGCCACATCTGCCCACCACGAGCGATAGCAGGAGCCCCGTCGCAAACGCGCCCACAAATCCCGGTCGAAAGGTCTTTTTGAAACCGAATCCGAACGATGGAATATGGAGCCAGTTCAAGCGCTGCAGACCCATCAGCAGTGGGAGACAAGCTATCAGATAACGTCCCCAACGCCCGATGCCGATCACCCGTCCGGCGGCCGCGGCTCCCAAACCAAGGATTGCAATGGAAATAGCCATGCCCAGCACGAACGCACTCGCATTTAGAAAGGAAGCGCGCTGTCGTTCAGCTGAATTGGGATCAACGCAGACGCTGGTTGCAGCAGGATAGAGAGGCACCGCACATGGATTCCTCAAAGTTGAAAAGAAACCGACTGCTGCGACAACCGGAAGAGCAGCTGCGCTCCCGGCGGAAAGAAGAAGGTCAACGCGTTCGGGAAATCCCGTCATTGATGGCTCATGTGCTCCATTTCCAAACGAACTGCGGCTAGAGTTTCTGGAGCTTCACCTTCAAAGCGCGCGCGCAAGCTCCCATCCGCCCCCAACACCAGGACCGTCGGGGTTTCCAGGACGTGATAGCGATCCATGATGTCTGACCTGCTGTCCGGAGCCAGTTCCTGCACATGCACGCCATGTCTGGCGGCCGTCCGGACAACCCGGATAATTTCTCCGCAACGTGCGAATGAAGAGGCCTCTGCAGGTGTAGCAACAAGGACCACGCGCGGCTCCGAAGATGCGCTTTGAGAATAGCCTTTTATTGTTGTGCGGTAGTTCTTTGCCAGGATAATGATGATGGCGATTGTCAAAACCGTCGCTAGTCCGACCACTCTGCGCTTCACAGCACCGTCCTCGGGGTAGTATGCAGCTGGATCATCAAAAATCCGCTGGAAGCTCTGAAAAAGCCGATGGTCGTCGCTCCCATGGATAAGACAAAGCAGTGGGCTCTGCCACAACATACCCGTATGGCGGCAGAGCATCGGTCTTACGTCACATTTAAAACTTCGGCTCGAATACGGTATTCTGCTCTGCATCCGGACGCAAGAAGCGTTTCACGTCCTCACTTCCACGCAGTCTGAGCCATAGAGGCCCATCGTTCGCCTGCAGCTCAAGTTCAAAGGTAAAAAAAGGGCAGCAGCGGTGTTCGTAAGTAATCCATTCGGCTATCTCAGTGAGAGATATTGCCTCGCGATTTAGCTGAAACGAGTATCCGTCAGACAACTCGACCGTCTCTCCCATAGCAGTGTCTAACTTGGCCATGAGTTGCGAATGACGTTCCTTCTCTGGTCCGTCAAATACATCGAAATTGCAGCTGCAGCCCGCGCTGCAAGCACATGCCGTCTCTCCATCGGAATTTGAAGCTGCGCTCAGAGGATTCATGGTCAATTGCGTCTCCTTGAGTTTCGGAATTCGGTGCTCCTGGAGCGCCAGCTTGTCTACAGGCTTCATCCCGCAACAGCCCAAAGCAGATGCTGGCGGAGACTCCCAACCAAAACCGAGCCGATTATAAGACTTGAAGTCAACTTTAAGTCAAGCACAATTTGTGCGAAATATTCCGTGATCAACGGTGCTGAATGGCGGCTGATGACCTTTCTCTATCCAGTGGAGCAACATGAACTTCCCATGTGACGGGTTTTGCCACAGGCGTGTAGCACACTTTTTCGTCGCAGGCCTGATATTTGAACTCACCCTGGATGGAAACGACCTTGCCCTGTCCAATTGACCTGCTGAACCACGGCCCCGAGGCGATCGTAATGTCCTGCGTAATGCGGAAGTTGCCACTCAATACAGGTACTTTCTCCTTGATCGGCCGAAGATACAGGATCCGTGATTTGGGATACGTGATTTCGTCCACTTTGAAGTCGGACCCAGACTGTAACGTGAGTTCCACAGGTATGTAGCCCTTGGCGGCAGGCGCATAAAGATGCAGGTCGGGTGCGAGTTCCACGTCAACGATCAGCGTCAGCCGACTGCCAGGGAAGGCGGTCTGGTCGGACTGCTGAAGATCAAGCGCAATGTGAGGCGCCTCGATTTTTCTCGGGACTTGCTCAGTCAGTTCGGGAAACAAACGAAAAATCACGTTATTGGCGGTGTAGCGTTCGGTGTAATCGCTTTCGAAGAACTTTTCCTCAATTTTTCCTGATGGATCTATGTAAAAGAAACCGGGATGCGCGATACCTTTCGTAGCTCCAGGAACCGAGATCTGCACATTCAGCACATGATAATCGCGAATTATCTGGACTTGTGGGTCCGCGAGGAGTGGGTATGTGATGTGCCTTCTGTGAGAAAAGTCCTTCAGGATGGACCGGGTATCGTAGCTGACGGCCGCTACGCCGATTCCTCTCTTCTTGAAGCGCTGCAAAGCTGCCTGCAACTGCACGAGTTGCCCTTTGCAATACGGTCACCAGTCGGCAGAACGAAAAAATAGCAGCACTAAGCCGTTTTTTCCCATCAAGGATTGGATTGTCTCTTCGTGCCCAAACTGGTCGAGAGTGCGAAATGTTGGCGCTCGATCACCCGGACTAAGTCCGATTTGCTCTACAGGATTAGCGAGTGGCACGTGATCCATCCCGCGGAGCGATCCTGACGTGGGAAAAAGGATCGCAAGGAGCAGAGTGACTGCCTGAATCTCTTTAGCTAAATGCATGAGGGGCCTGCCTATAAATCCAACGTATCGCAAACAGGCTTCCGTGACCGGAATTTCGGTCTATCGGGCGCGGTAAACTCCGAGCGCGATCACAACGGGTTTGCAAAGCCATCCATATCCGCCGGTACATTTGGATCGGAAAGCAGTCTAGCACATTCCCGTCGCGCCCTCCCAAATTAGTGGTCTGCGTTACACAGAATGACGATTATGCAAGGCAGTGCGGGCACGCTTGACCCTTTCCAGGATATAGGCGGCTTTGGCCGTCCAGATAAAAGGCTTCGGCTTGTCATTATGATGGGCAATGTACTCGTCGATGGCGATAATCAATTCCTCGACGCTGCAAAAAGCCCCGCGGCGTATGCAAACTGAGACCGCTATCAGCGCAGGCCCACCACCTTGCCCTGGTTCTCCTGCACTTGCTGCTCGATCTCGATCACTTTCTGGTAGAACGGTGAAAGTACTAGGCGCTGGACTTCGGCTCCGACCGCGTCGGCCCCAGTCCCCACCTTCCCAAAACGCTGTGCAACGGACAGGCGCAAGTGCTCCTGCGTGAATAGCTCAGGATGCCGTGCGGCGAGTTGATAGCCGATGCGCAGCAGGAGGGACTTGTCAGAGACATCAGCCAGCACCGAGGGTTGATCGCGGCGGATGAAGTAGCGCAGCCACTCGGGGTGATCATGAGCCAGCTGGGCCATGAAGGCACTCTTGCCGCCGCCCGGTTCGGCAGTGAGCAGCACGAAGCGAGACCCTGCCTCGGCCAATCGTCGGTCCAACTCCTCTGCAAGCCAATCGCGTCGAACAAACCGCCGGTTCTCCTCGACATAACCCCGCACCAGCCCGTCAAAGAAAAGATCATTGTCTTGCTGGAGTTGCGAAGTGGATGCTGGTGTCTCGTATACGGTAGCCATAAACGTCTGCCAATTCTTGCTACAACTTCAGACTTCAGCCAGGGCGGAGCCAATCTCAATTGCGATCTATATCACGGAGCGGTACACGGTCCGTAAAGTAGACGGTAGCGGCATCATCACAACAAGTGGCGGGTAACGGGACGCAGGGCGACTCCGGGGACGGCGGCCCGGCCAGCAGCGCGCAACTCGTCGATCCCTCGGCCATAGCGGTAGACGGCGCAGGCAATCTTTACCTCGCAGATTGGAGCAATTACCGCATCCGCAAGGTAGATGGCAGCGGCATCATCACGACGGTGGCGGGCAGCGGGACTTTGGGCTACGCGGGGGACGGCGGTCCGGCGACGAGTGCAGAAATCTCCGAATCCTATGGCGTAGCGGTAGATGGAGCAGGCAATCTCTATATCTCAGATTGGAACAACTCCCGCGTCCGCAAGGTGGATACGAGCGGCATCATCACCACCGTAGCGGGCAATGGGACTGCGGGCTATTCTGGGGACGGCGGCCCGGCTACAGGCGCAGAACTCTGGAGGCCCTGGGCCATAGCTCTGGACGGCGCGGGCAATCTTTACGTCGCAGACTTCGGCAACTTCTGCATCCGCAAAGTGGACACCAGCGGCATCATCGCCACCGTAGCGGGTAACGGGACTTCGGGCTATAGCGGGGATGGCGGTCCAGCCATCAACGCGCAATTCACCGATCCGTATGGGATAGCGATCGACAGCGCCGGTGCCATCTACATCGCGGACCCATGGAACTGGCGCGTTCGCAAGGTGGATACCACCGGAATCATTACAACCCTGGCGGGAAATGGATACGAGGGCTACACAGGGGACGGTGGTCCAGCAGAACAGCCTCGATACCAAGCTGCAGAATGCAGAAGCTGCGCTGGTCGCGGCGAATGCCGGGGTGCCGGCGAATGTATGCAATCTGATCGGGGCGTTTATCAACGAAACGACTGCACAATCAGGCAAAGCTCTGACCATCGATCAGGCGACCCCAACTCATTGCAGACGCCACCCGGATCGAAACTGTTCTTGCGTGCCAGTAATCGAGGACTCTGGGGCGGTCGGTCGCCCCACAGTAAGTTCCAGCAGGGTTCTATCCGGTTTGCTCGTCACCAAACTATGCCTCTCCGAAATGGAGCGTGGCGCTGACTGGTATTACGTGGAATTCTTGACTATCGAAGCTCTAGCAAGGCCCTCCTGTTAACTCCTGGGCACGGAGCGCCGCTGGTGCACTGCGGTTCAGATTTACTTCAGACGGGGAACCGGAAGGGTGTTTACAACATCCTTCCGGAATGCGGCGATGAAGTCCGATTGGGGCTCGCGAATAAAGAAGTGGTCCCCCGCAAACATCCGCACATTGCAACCGGCGGAAGTCTGCACGTTCCATGCTCGGCAATGTTCCAGGGGAACATGTTCATCCTGGAGCCCTCCGTATACCGTAATCGGGGAAGGCAGAGGTTCTTCGGGACAGTATTTGTAAGTTTCCACTATCTCG
>JBLMYN010000120.1:0-17891 GCA_050258305.1 Actinomycetota bacterium | reverse complement strand
CATTGACCTTCAGCGTCACGTTGTCACGCGTGATGATGTCCTGAGGCGGTACTTCCAGCGCCTGCTGGCGAAGGTCCACCCGGACCATGCGATCCAGCGGGGCAAACACCAGGATCACGCCGGGCCCCTTGGCGTTTTCGAGCAGCCTGCCCAGGCGGAATATCACGCCCCGTTCGTATTCACGCAGGATCTTGATGGAATTGATGATGTACAGCGCAAAGATTATCGCGACGACCAGACCAGCTATACCCGGCACAACGCCTCCATGCGTATTGAAATTCTGTTTGTTTTACCGGATTCTAACGGCATCCGGCCGTTTGCGGAAACAAAAATCAGACCTTGGCCGGCGCAGACTGCGGCGCCGGGTCCACCTGCAATGTCAACTCATGTACGCCGCGAACGATGACCGCCTGCCCCACATCAATGTTTCCGCTGGCGATGGCGTCCCAAAGCTCTCCGTGAATAAAGACCTTGCCGGCCGGCATAAGCGGTGAACTTACGGTGCCGATTTCGCCAACCAGCCCCTGTTCCCCGGTAACGACCTTGTTACGTCGAGCTTTCAAGGCAATCGTCATCAGGAAAACCGTTATCACGGCGAGAGGAATACTGATGGCAAGAGCCGCCCACCACTTTACCCGCATCTGCGGTATGGGTCCATTCACCAGCAGAAGAGATCCCAGAATCAACATTGCCGTGCCTGTGGTGGCCAGGACACCATGCGTCTGAAACTTGGCTTCGAGGGCGAAAAACACGAATGCCGAGAGAATCAGCACCAGCGAGATCGTGCGAAAAGGCAGCATATCCAGCGCGTAGATGGCGAGTAAAACGGCCACGAAGCCTACCGCCCCGGGAATCACCGCGCCGGGATGGTTAAATTCGAAGTAAACGCAGAAGGCGCCCACGGCCAGCAGGAGAAGAGTCAGGTTCGGGTCCATGAGCGCGGAAAGGATCTGCTCTCTCAGAGTCATCGGCAGGAGTCGTACCGGCTGATTGGCCACGTGCAGCACAACCTTGGAACCGTCAAAACGCGTAATCGTCTTGCCATCAATCTGCCGGAACAAGTCGGTTTCATCCTTGGCGATGTAGTCGATCAGATGCTCTGACAGAGCTTCATCCGCGGTAAAAGCCTTGGACTCCCGTACCGCGCTCTCCGCAACCTGTACATTGCGCCCGCGCTTGCTGACAAAAGAGCGCATGAGTGAAGCGGCATAATTTTCCACCTTTTCCTTCATCACCGGATCCATGGTCCTGCCGTCGCCCCAAACCGGATGCGCCGCTCCTGTGTTGGTGCCCGGCGCCATGGCCGCAATATCAGCGGATTCAAGGATGAAAAAGCCGGCGGAAGCCGCGCCACTCCCTGATGGCGTCACGTAAATGATGACCGGCACGGGCGACGATAAGATCTTGTGGATGATATCTTCCATGGACGACATGAGGCCGCCGGGCGTGCGCAGCTCGACCAGCACCGCGTTGGCGTGCGTTTTTTGAGCGTCATCAATCGCTCGGTCAAACCTTTCCTCCGTTACCGGCTGAATCGTGCTGTCAATCACCACCTTGACCACATCAGCAGAAGCGCTCAGCGGCGCAAGACACAGCAGCAGTATGAAGGCGTGTTGGACGAAAGAACGGACGTGCATAAATATGTACCTCAGATGACTTACTTCGGCCCGCTGGCCGATCTCGCCGTGAGATCGTGCTTGAATTCAATCGCGGCCGCATTGGCCGGGTCAAGCGCCAGTGCCTGCTCCACATTTTTTTCCGCTTCCGCCGTACGATCCTGGGCCAGGTCCAGCCGCGCCAGAACCAGATACGCCTGGGAAGAGGGCTTCAGGCGCAATGCCGTTTCCGCCTCATCGCGGGCGCCTGCGGCATCTTTTCTGCTTTCAAGAACTTGCGCCAGGCCGGCATGCGCTGCGGCATTCGTCGCATCGAGAGACACGGCCTCCCGAAACTGCTTCTCAGCCTCTCTGCTCAATCCCTGGTCCAGTAACTCCTGCCCACGCTGTACGTGGAAAGCAGCGTGATGGGCAGGATCGGTCTTCTCCAGATGCCCCTCCTCTGCGTTCTCGATCTCCAGAGAAAGCTGGCGGAAGCTGGATTCGTCATAGTTGCTCTTGATCCGCTCCAGAGGTACGCGTTGTACCGGGGCGCCAGACGCAATTTCCTCCAGAAACCCCCTGGCTTCCGGATCGTTGTGCAACGTCAATGCAGAGCGCAACTCGCCGGTCGCGCCCTGGGTGTCACCTTCGCGATAAAGCGCAACTGCCAGATTGAAACGGTAATCCGGGTCATTGGGGTCCGTTTCCACGCTCTTTTCAAAGTAGCCGCGGGCGCTCTTGTCACCGAGCCGAGCTTCCACTACACCAAGGTTATTGAAGATCTCCGTGAGCGGAAGCCGGATCGAGAGTTCATTAAACGCTGCAGCCGCTTTGTCCATCTGATTGGCATAAAAAGCGGCCAGCCCAAGGTAGAACAAAGCTTCGTTTCCCTTCTCGTCTCCCTTGGGGACTTTCGTCAGCCAGTTGATCGCCTGCTCGTAGTTCTTCGTCTGGTAATACGCCTTGCCAAGATGCAGCAGCGCCAACGCGTTGGCCGGCTCCAGGCGTACTACTTCCTGGAAACGTCTGATCTTTTCCTCGGGATCTGCGGCCAGCACGCCACGAACATAGTTCTCCAGCGCGTCCAGCCGCATGGGAGCAAATTGGGAGACGAATTCCGCCTTGCCTGCGATTCCAGGAAGCTTTAGCTCTTGCAGAACGTCCCAGGCCATCGCTGTTTGAATCCTGATCAGATCGTAGAGGGTGCCGCTCTCGGTAAGTTCCGGGCTGAGGCGCAGGCGGTCTGCATCCATCACCCGGGCATGGGCTGTAAACGTCTGCCCGTCAAAACGGTAGTTGCCCAGTACAACGTAATCGGCATCGAGCTCCTGGGCAATCTCATATACCGTCGCGCGTGATGGCCTGGCGGAAGCCGGAATTCCCAACTGGTCAAAGGCCGCCAGCCGTTCTGGCCTGCTGATGATATATAGCTGCCCTGCGTCCAGGCGTTGTCCAAGCACTTCTGGGAAAGCTTCTCCGATCCAGTCGATCCCAGGCACCGTGGAAGCATTTTCGAAGGGCATCACCAGCAGCATGCGGCTTTGCCGGGAAGGTTGCTGCTCCTGGGCAGTAAGGCGCAAGGGCAAGCTCACGATGCATAGAAGCAGCGCGAATAGGTTGATGGCGGCTGGCTTAATCAAGTTAAACACGATTATAGGCCAACCTGGGGCCCGGATGGCTCGCGGCACGCCCCTTCGTAACCGCCCTTCGCGCCGTTGAGCGGGATTTCACGCGATAAAAGCTTCCTTGTTTACCACATGCGGCATCTTGCTGATATCGCCTCCATAGCTGCCCTCCAGCACGTCAATCAACCCGCGAACACATTTTTCGCGCAGCAGATACTCGGCAGGCTCGCCGATATCACACGTAGCAAAGATGCGGAACCTTGTTGGCCAGCGTCCCTCTGCGGCAAGAGGAGTTTTACAGGTTCTTCTTTGTCCAGTCGCCAACCCGCTCCAGCGCGAGGTTCAGGTTCTCCATGGAATTGGCGATGCTGAACCGCAGATAACCTTCCCCGAACTGGCCGAAGGCCGTGCCGGAAAGGCACGCTACACCGGCCTGCTCGAGCAGAGCGTCAGCCAGTTTCTTTGAAGTCCAGCCGGTCTTTTTGATATTGGGGAACGCATAGAACGCGCCGTGCGGCAGCGTGCAACTGAATCCCGGAATCTGGTTGAGACCTGCAATGAACTTGTCGCGGCGCAGCTTGAACTGCTGGCACATATGCGTCACGGACGACTGGTCGCCCTTGACGGCTTCAATTCCCGCCACCTGCGTGAAGCCTGCGCTGCAGGAGTTTACGTTGGTCATGAGCCGGCCGAAATACATTGCCAGGTCCTTGCGCATCACGCCGTAGCCCAGCCGCCACCCGGTCATGGCGAATGTCTTGGAGAAGCCGTCCAGCATGATCACACGGTCCTTCCAGCCATCCAGTGACATCAGCGAGAAGTGTTCGCCTTCAAAAATCAACCGGCTGTAGATTTCGTCCGACAGCACCATGATGTCGCGGTCGCCAATGGCAGCGGCAATATCCTTTACGTCCTGTTTCGTGAGCACGCTGCCTGTGGGATTGTGCGGCGAGTTCAGCACAATCAACTTGGTGCGATCGGTGATCAGGTCCGCCAGTTCGTTCGGATCGAGGCGGAAATCCTTCTCTTCGCGAAGCTGCAGCGGAACCGCTTTGGCGCCGGTGAAATTGATCAGCGACTCGTAAATCGGGAAGCCCGGGTTGGGATAGATGACCTCGTCGCCCTCTTCCACCAGTGCCGTGAACGTGAAGTAGATGGTCGGCTTGCCGCCGGGGACAATCACCACTTCCTCGGGTGCGACCTTCACGCCGCGGGATTTCGTCACGTCCTCGGCAATCGCCTCGCGCAGCGCCGGCAGCCCGGCGGATGGCGTGTAATGCGTCCAGCCGCCGCGCATCGCTTTTGCGCCGGCATCAATCACGTTGGCGGGCGTGTCAAAATCCGGTTCGCCGATTTCCAGGTGAACAATGCTTTTGCCCTGGGCTTCCAGGGCGCGCGCCTTCGCCAGTACCTCAAAGGCGGTTTCGGTTCCAAGGCGGCTCATGCGCTTGGCCAGCCGCAACTCAGTTTGGGGAGTCAGTACGGTGCTCATGATGTGCTCGTATATTTTCCAATTTCTAAGATGCTATTCGTTGACCGCTTGTTCCTGGCTCTGCGAACGCAGCACGTGCGCCACGGTATACGGCACGCGCCGAGCAGGCTCCTGGAAGTTGCGCACCTGCAAATCGCCCAGCAGCCCCAGGGCCAGCATCTGGCCGCCAAAGACGATCAGCACCGCGGCGAATATCGTCAGCGGTCCATGCTCTCCCATTACGCTCATGTGCCAGATTGCCTTGGTGAGCATCAGCCAGAAAGCGATGCCCAGCCCGCTGAACAATGAAAGCATGCCCACGCTGCCGAACAGGTGCAGCGGGCGGTACATGTATTTCAGCAGGAAGCGGATCGTAATCAGGTCAAAAAACACGCGGAACGTCCGCGAAATTCCGTAATGAGAATTCCCCTTCGGCCGGACAATGTTCTTGATGGGAATCTCGCAGATGGAAGCGCCATACCACGACGCCAGCGCCGGGATGAAGCGGTGCAGTTCGCCATAGAGCGGAAGCTGCTGAATAATCTCGCGGCGATACGCTTTGTAGGTAGTTCCGAAGTCGTGAATGTCCACGCCGCTCAGCTTGGCCATGGCCCAGTTGGCAATGCGGGAAGGCAGCCGGCGCATCACAAAGTTGTCCACGCGCTCCCTGCGCCATCCGCTCACCAGATCGTAGCCCTGTTCCAGCATCTCGATGAAATTCGGGATCTCATCCGGATCGTGCTGCAGGTCGCCATCCATGGCAATTACATATTCGCCCTGCGCGTGCGCAAAGCCCGCTGCCAGAGCGGAGGTCTGACCGAAGTTGCGGCGCAGCTTGACCACCACGACCCGGCTGTCGATGGTCACGATTTCGCGCAGCAGCTTGTACGTGCGATCCAGGCTGCCGTCGTCAACAAATACCAGCTCAAAGCTGTCGCCGGTCGATTCCATGACGGCCTTCAGCCGGTCATAGAGAGCTGTTACGCTCTCCTGCTCGTTATGGAATGGAACAACAATCGAGTACTTCGGCATCGTCCTAAATTATACCTCGCACCTTTCTGCACAGAGCGCTTAAAAATCCACGGAAAAAACCTTGGTTCCCTTCACAGTTACCAGGATCCTCTCCCGACCGCCAGTACATCCATAAAGTTGTGACCCTCCCGTTCCATCCCGATGCCGCGCGATCACGTGCGATGTCGGCGATCACGTTCATCCGCGCTTCTTGGCCACAACTTTCTCCGCCTTGTGATGGCTCGACGTCCCGAGCGCCCGATTGGCCGGTTTCCGCCTCGGCGCCCTTGTCCGTGCGACCGTCTTGTACTTCTCCTGGATTTTCACCGTCCTGTCCAGTTCGTCCTTGACCTCGAGCACTTTCAGCCGCAAATCGTTATCGAGCTGCGCCGTGTTGAGGAAATCATTGACCTGCTCCTGCGCCTCGGCAGACTGCTGGCCGCCGATAAACGCGTTCAGCCATGCCAGCAGGAAGAAGATCTTGCGATCGCGTTTGACCTCCGGCAGCGCATCCAGCGCCGGACGCAGATACGGCAGCGTCAACTCGGGCTGGTTCCAGTAATTGAACGCGCCCAGACTCATGGAAACCCAGTCTTCGGGGCGCGTGGCATCGTGCAGGTAATCGTCAAAGTATTTCTTTTTCGCGGCAGCATCAGGACGCGCCGCCTTCGCCATGAATGCGAACTTTTGCCCCTCGCCGGAGGGATCGCGCTTTTCTTCCGCCGACAGCAGGGACTCCGCATCCGGATCCTTCATCGCGATCAGTTGCTCCACCATGCTCCAACGGTCAAGCTGCCGCAGTTCCACTCCCGGAATTGTAAGTTTTCCGGCAAGCAGCTCTTTCAGTTCATCGCGGGCTTTCGGCGTTTCCGCGGCCGACCGCAGGGCGCGGAACCAGATAATGCGCATGTCCGGGTCCTTGGCGTGCAGCATCTCGTCAGAAGCCAGCGTTTCCATCCTTGGCGCCAGTTCCGCGCGGGTTTCCGCCGGTACATAACGATGCAGAGCCGTGATGGTGCGCCCGATCACGCTTTGCGCCAGCTGCTCATCTTTTTCCTCCGGCAGCAGCCGCAGCGCCAGATCGATGTACGCCCGCGGATTCAGATCCGCCTGGCGCACGGAATCCCACAATGATCCCCACAGCAGAGAACGCTCAAAGGTATCCTGAATGCCGCCCAGTTCCCGCATCACCGCCCTGCGGCTGCGCGCATCCAGCAGGAAGCGGCCATAAGCGTAATCGTCATTGTTCGCGAAAACAAAAGACGGGCACGGCTTCCCGATGGCGCCCCTGACCACGGCCTTCGCACCGTTCAGTTGTGCGCGCACCAGCAGCGGCTTCCTTCGCGCATAGCTGAGCAGCACTTCCGTGGAGATCGGCCACACGCCTCCCGCGTTGAGAACGTCGTGTTGTGACAGCACAAAACGGTTGATTCGGTGCGCCGGGCTGCAACTCCACGCCACATTTACCTGCGGCATGCCACGGCGCTTGATGTAGGCGTCTGCCCATTTCTGGAGCGGCTTGCCTGAGGACTTTTCAAATTGGTGCACCAGGTCGCTCCACTCCGCATTGCTGTACGTGTGACCTTTGAGATAGCTGTGCAGAGCACTGCGGAACTTCTTCTCCCCGATCACGTAGTTCAGTTGCCGCATGACGCCCGGAGCCTTGGAGTAAACAATGGCCCCATAGGCCGACTTGGCATCATTCAAATTGGGAATGTCCTGGTAAATCGGCGTTGTACCCTGGGTGGAATCAATGGCATAGGCTGCCGGTTTGATCGACTGGTAGAAGCGCTTCCATACATCTTCTTTCGGCTTCAGGTCGGCCAGAGCATGATAGGCCATGTACTGGGCGAACCCTTCTTTCAGCCACAGGTCGTCAAACCAGCGCATGGTCACCAGGTCTCCGAACCACTGGTGCGTCAGCTCGTGCAGCACCAGGATGTCGCGGTTCAGCAGGTCATCGTGGGTCGGAGCGGTGCGGAACAGTACGGATTCTTCCCGCAGAAACGTCGCGCCCGCATGCTCCATTCCGCCGTAAGGAAACCCGGGGATGAGCACCATATCGTATTTGGTGAAGGGATAGGGCTGGTCGAAATAGTCTGCCAGATACCGCTTGCCCTTCTTGGCAATCTCCTGCACCTCCTGTGCTTCCGCGTTGCCTCGTTTCAGTTGCGATTGGCGGACGTAAAGCTGCGGCAGGTCCGGATCGGGATGAATTCTGTCAAACGGCCCGGCGGCAAACGCAAACAGATAGGTACTGAGCGGAGGAGTGCGCAGAAAGACCGTCAGCCTCTTCCCCGGCTCGGTGGAAAGCAGGTTGTCCACCTCTGTGTTGGAGATCACCACCCAGTCTTGCGGCGCCACGACGCGGAGATGAAACACGGCCTTGATGTCCGGCTGATCAAAACACGGAAAGGCCATGCTGGCATCCATGGGAACGAACAGCGTGTAGATATATTCACTGTTGTCCTGCTTGTCGATGTAGCGGGTAATCGCCTTTCCCGATGGGCCAATCGGAGCTGTGAAATCGATATTGACAATGTTATCGTCCGGGCTGTCCGGGATCTTGGAACCGGGGACGGCTCCAACGGCACGCCCCAGATTATCCGTCGCCGCCGCGGCCTGGCGGGCAGACTGCAACACTTCATTGGACACAGTCTTTGAAATCTTCAGCAGGTCCTGGGGGAGTTCGATGTGCCCGTTTTCCATCTTCACGGGCAGTTCCTTGCCATTGAGCACCATCTTGCTGATGGCTCCTCCGCGGAAGTCCAGCAGCAACGGCCCGGGCGCTGTGGGCCGGAGCGGGCCCAAGAATTGCGGCGGCTTATAGCGGAACTTCAGCGTCTCCTTGGCCACCGCCGCTTTGGCTCTGGGCGTCAGGTTATATTCAAGGGAATAGCGCACGTTGATGATGCGGCTTGCCCGCTCCCGTGCCAGTTCAAGAGGAACTCCTACCGGCGGCGCCGCCTGCGCAAATGCTGAAACCGCAAACACAACAACCAGGCCCACGAACGCTGTCGATAACTGAGCAATTCTCGAAATTCTAGAAATCATGGCAATCTGCCGGCTCCCCATCCACGTCAATTAGGATTCTAAACAACTTACGCGACTCCACCCCAGATCAACCCCGGAGTCAACCCGGAAGTCAACCCCGGCGTTGCCGCGCTCCACCCCGGTGTTTGGCGGGGCGAATTGTTCTTTGTAAAGTATTGCAAACAAAGCATTTAATCTAGCACAAAAAGCGGGGGAATGCAACGGGAAAGTTACTGCTGAAAGGAGGATTACTGAGCGGCGAAGAACAACTACCCCTATGGCGGCGCCTCTGATCCAATGCGAGAGGCCTTGCGGCAAACTATCGCTTTTCCATCACCAGCGGCAGCCCCCAGTCGTCGTTCACTTCAGAGCGAAGCCACACGTAGAGGAGAAGTTCAGCCAGTTCGTCGCGGTCGTTGGCAGGAACGGCGTGACCGCGGGTTTCCGTCGTTTTTAGTTCGGGCTTCATACAAGAGCCCTCCTTCTCACCCGGCAGTGACGGTTATGTCTTCCGGAAGCCGCCCTGCAGGGAACATCAACTGAAACGGTCTCGGAGTTGTGTGCACGCCCGTTCTGTTGCTTTCATCCGCAGGGAACGCCCTGCTGCAGCGGGTCCGTTTCACATCAACTCCAACCACCGCTCCAAGTCCTGGGTTCGTTATAGGCAACGGCGATTATGCTTTGATTGGATTTTGATTAATTCCACTAATGAAAAAACTTGCGCAAATGCGCTCCAGTCTTGACGGACTAAGGTTCTCAGAGCGGATTTCGTTTCGTTTCCAAAACTCCTCCGTGTAACACTTAAAAACGTTCACGCACTATTCCGTAACGGCTGGTTAGATTTACCCGAAGCTCGAGGAGATTCATTATGCCTGCAGGACTCGACGCTCTCGAACACATTGTTGTCTTGATGATGGAAAACCGCTCGTTTGACCACATGCTGGGCGGCCTCAAGAAGAAGAACCCAAAAATTAACGGCCTGAACGGAGACGAATCAAATCCCGATCCTCAAGAGAACGAGGTGAAAGTCTCCCCCACGGCGGCCTACCGCGGCCAGTTGAATCACGATCCAGACCATCACTTTCCTGGAGTGGACGTGCAGATTTACGGCGGTTCCGCTTTCACTCCCGGCCGCCACGCGAACATGCAGGGTTTTATCAAGAGCTACGCGACCCAGGGAACGAGTACGAAGGATTCGCACGCCATCATGAATTACTTTTCTCCGGAAAAGATTCCCGTGCTCACCACCCTGGCTACTGAGTACGCGGTCTTCAATGGATGGTTCGCCTCTATTCCCGGCCCCACCATCTGCAACCGCGCTTTCGCCCATTACGGAACATCGTTCGGCAACGTCGATATGAACATGTTTCTGGTTTCTGACGCTGACCGCGCCAGAATTCCGTCAATCTATGAGCGCATGAAGCAGGGTGGACAGAGCGCGAAGCTCTACTACTTTGACGAACACAGTTCCACGATGGAGATTGTCAACCTCATCAAAGACCAGAGCTTTTTCGGCACCTTTGACCAGTTCATTGCCGACTGCAAGTCAGGTAACCTGCCGGAATACAGCTTTATCGAGCCCAATTATTCTGACCATCCCGGGCCGGGCGGCGGCCAGTTGCTGGCCACCGACCAGCACCCTGACCACCACGTCCTGGCTGGCGACAAGTTCATCGCCAGCGTCTACAACCAGATCCGCATCATTCCCGATCTTTGGAAAACCACGGCCCTGCTGATTGTCTATGACGAGCATGGCGGGCTCTATGATCACGTTGTGCCTCCGAGTTGCACGCCGGATGGTTTTCAGGCCGCCGAAGCAGCAACCGGCGTGCCCGGGCTCACGTTCAAATTTGATCGCCTCGGCATCCGCGTTCCCGCCATTCTGGTCTCGCCTTATGTCCCGCGTGGCACCGTTGTCCCGGGCACTGAAGATCCCGCCAACCAAAGGGTTTTTGAGCACGCCTCAATTCCAGCGACTGTCACCGGGAAGTTCCTTCAGGGCAATGACAGCGGGACGCCTCGTGAAAAGAGCGCGGAGACTTTCCTTGACCTCCTGGGCGACACTTTGCGCCCTGATAACGACTGCGTTTTCTTCCGAATGTAAGAGGGGAGGCTATTCCATGGCTCTGAAAGACGCACCTACCGTCGACGTTCTTAAGTTCGATGAAGAGGAAGCCTACAATCACGACCGGCCCATTTCCAGCCTGATCCGTACTCAGCTTCTTCATCTGCATACCGCAGAAAATCTCTCGCTCCCGCCTGAGAGTCGCACCAATATCAATATCAACGACCTGCACACGGAAAAACACGCCAGTGAATATATTCAGAAAGTAACCGCTCTTCTGCACCACCATGGCCGGCGGCAGCAGAAAGCCGTATCGGCCACAAAAGCTCGGGCGACCCCAAAGGCCGCGAAGCCTCGGAAGAAAGCAGCCAAAGCCGCGCGCAACCAGAGCGGGGCAAAACCCAGCCCCGCAGCAAAGAAGCGTAGATCACGCAGGAAAGCCTGAGCTGAGAAGGAGAGGTCTGTGGTGCGAATTCTGTCTTTGTTCCTGTTGCTGGCCGGATCATTGTGGGCGCAGCAAAGCGGTGTAACCAACGAAGCCCAGAAAGAGCCACCGGACGAATGGGGCAAACTCAAGTACAACTGCCCGTTCAAGCACGTTGCCGGCTGCGCAGAAGTGCTTTTCACCGGCCAGCCATTGCACATTGCTCTGGGGAGCATCGCTCCGCAGAACGGGTTTGCCTCCGGTCTCGCCTACGTTGGCCACAAGGACACCAACGACTGGAGCACATCCTGGAGCGCTGACGCAGTTGCCTCCAACAATGTTTCGTGGCGCGCCGGCGTATACGTCAAATTCGTTGACACCAGGCTGAAAGCTGCAACTCCCCAGCTTGGAACCCAGGGCGCCAGCGATTCTGATATTCCCGTATATACCGAACAGGCCGTCTACAACCTCTATGCACAATCCATCTCGCTCAATAAACTCACGTTCTTTGGGCTCGGCCCGGGAACAACGCGTGCCGGCCGCTCCTTTTTCGGCATGACCGAGCACATTGTCGGCGGCAATGCCGTTCATCCCATCTATGAGCGATGGAACGTGGGCGTGTATGGCGAGATCAACGGACGCGCCGTCGAAATCCGCCCCAGTACGGGCCAGCCGTCACCTTCCATCGGGCAGCTTTACAACGAAGCCAGCGCACCCGGCCTCACCGAGCAGCCATTCTTCCTTCAGCTTGGCGCAGGGATCAGAATGCGGCCTTCTGCCCTGAACAATGTCTTGCACTTCAATTATGACGTGTCTTACCGGCCTTTTATCGCCATGTCTGGCCCGGGCTTTTCGTTTCAAAGATTGACGTTTGATCTCGACCAGGAAATTTCTCTCTATCACAAGAACCCGCTGACCCTGCGGGAAACCAACGGACCCAACGATTGCCGCACTGATCCTTCAGACCCTCACTCGCCCTGCAGGAAAATCACCAGCCGCAGTCTGCAGGGCAGCCTGGGACTTCACGTCTACACCGTTCTCTCCATGACGCCCGGCGGTGACGTGGTGCCATTTTATTTTCAGCCCACTCTGGGCGGCTCGGATATCAACGGCAACAGCGCTCTGAGCAGTTACCAGGACTATCGCTTCCGCGCGCCCAATCTTCTCCTTTTTCAGGAAAAGTTTGAGCACTCTATTGGCAATTGGCCTCTGGGATTCATCTTCCGCGCCGACCAGGGCAAAGTCGCGCTCACACGCGGCGATCTCGGAAGCAATCATTGGATCCACAGCTACGCCACAGGATTGACCTTGCGCGCCGGAGGGTTTCCGCAGGTTTATCTCCTGTTTGCTTTTGGCGGTAACGAAGGCACTCATACCACCGGCTACATGAACACATCATTGCTGGGAAGCAGCGCGAGGCCTTCGCTCTACTGATCGCCGGGTTGGGTGAGCGCCATCATTCTTAAAAAGCAGTTGACTCTACTTACCCGTCCGCGTACGATTAACACCCTAGTGCACAGTTTCGGCACCAATCCGGTTCTCGCCTCCATGGTCATGGCCATGTGTTGCTGTATGTGTTGTTGTACGGGCGAGCGGCCGGTGATGCGCAATCTTCCATAAGTATTAGACAGTTTGGATAGATGAAACATTCGGGCCGCTCAAAATGAGCGGCCTTCTTCTTTGTGGCTGCTCACTCAGGACCGGCCCCTCGGAAAAATCGAGGAAAGCATGCCAAAGCAGCCAATTGCCATTTACTACGAGCATCCCCACTGGTTCAAGCCCCTGTTTGCGGAGCTTGACCGCCGCGGAACGCCTTACGTTCAGGTCAACGCGGCGCAGCACCACTTCGACCCGGCCCAGCTCAACGGCGAGGGCAACTATGGGCTCATCTTCAATCGAATGAGCCCGTCGGCGTACCGTCGCGGCCACGGCCAGGGTATCTTCTACACGCTTTACTATCTCGACCACCTCGAACAGCGCGGCAAGCGCGTGGTGAACGGCCAGAAGGCCTTCCGCTATGAGACTTCGAAAGCGCTTCAGCTTTCGCTTCTGGAATCGCTCGGTCTTCCCTACCCGAAGACCCGGGTCATCAACAGCCCGGCGGACGCCGTGCCTGCGGCGGCGGGCCTCCGCTTCCCCATTGTGGTGAAGCCAAATATTGGCGGCAGTGGCGCCGGCGTGACCCGCTTCAACACGCTGGCCGAGCTTGAAGCCGCTGCCCAGGCGAGCTCACTCGACCTTGGCCTGGACAACGCGGCGCTGGTGCAGGAGTTCATCCCTGCGCGGAACGGTCACATCGTTCGCGTGGAAGTCGTCGGCTGCCGGTTTCTGTATGGCATCAAGGTCCACCTCACCGGCGAAACCTTTGACCTGTGCCCGGCCGACATTTGCAAGACGACCGGGGGCCAGGAACTGCAACGCGCCGCATGCCCGCTGGATGCTCCCAAGACCGGCCTGCGCGTGGAAGGCTACACGCCTCCGGACGAGATCATTCACTCGGTCGAACGCATCATGACCGCCGCAAACATCGAAGTCGGCGGCGTCGAGTACATCACGGACGATCGCGATGGCCGGCTCTACTTCTACGACATCAACGCGCTTTCGAATTTCGTTGCTGACGGTCCCAAAGTCGTCGGTTTCGATCCCTTCAAACGGCTGGTCGATTACCTGGAACAGGAGGCTGCATAATGCGCTACGGTTACTGGCTTCCCGTCTTCGGCGGCTGGCTGCGCAACGTGGCCGATGAAAACATGCACGCCACCTGGCCCTACGTCAGCCGGCTCGCCCGCCGCAGTGAAGAGATCGGCTACGACCTCACGCTGATCGCCGAACTCAACCTCAACGACATCAAGGGCCCGGAAGAGCCCTCACTCGATGCCTGGTCCACAGCGGCTGCGCTGGCTGCTGTCACACACCGCCTTGAGCTGATGGTCGCCGTGCGGCCCACGTTCCATAACCCGGCGCTGCTGGCCAAGCAGGCGTCGAACATCGACCACATCAGCAACGGCCGCGTTTCATTGAACGTGGTCTCGGCGTGGTGGGCCGAAGAAGCGCGCAAGTACGGAATTCAGTTCGATCAGCACGATGACCGCTACGCCCGCACCGCAGAGTGGCTGGATGTGGTGGATCAGGCATGGAAGCAGGACCACGTCAACTATCACGGAAAGTATTACCGCGTGGATGATCTCGTCCTGCAGCCCAAGCCCGTTTCACGCCCGCGGCCGGTGATATATGCCGGCGGCGAATCAGAAGCCGCCAGGAACCTGATCTCACAGAAATGTGACGCCTACGTGATGCACGGCGACCCGCCGGAGAAGATTCGCGCCAGGATCAACGACCTCTCCGAGCGCCGCGAAGCCGCCGGCCTGCCGCGCATGCAGTTCGGCGTGGCCGCATACGCCGTTGTGCGCGACTCCGAAGCTGAAGCGCAGAAAGAGCTCAGCCGCATTACCGACGTAAAGCAGAATGCCGCGGGGTACCAGAACTATCAGCAGTGGCTGGCCAACACCCAGCTTGAGCAGCGCGTCTCGCTTGAGGACTACTCCGTCTCCAACCGCGGTCTGCGCTCCGGGCTGGTGGGCACACCCGAACAGGTGGCCGAACGCATTGCCGAATTCGAAGATGCCGGAGTGGACCTGCTGCTTCTGCAATTCAGCCCCCAGCTTGAAGAGATGGAGCGCTTCGCCGCGCAGGTAATCCAGCCGAACGCTCGTCCGGTGGCCAGAGTTGTCAACGGCTTTGCATCACGCGAACTGAGAAAGGTTGCCAATTGCTGAAGAGCTGACCCTCCGCAGATGGCCGCCTCGCTCAGAAAACAGCGGGTCCCGAACTCCTTCCCAGGGCCCGCTGTTTACTTTTTCGGGACTTCGTAAATCGGTATTTGGTAATCGGTAGTTGGTACTTGGTATTTCGTAATCAGTAATTGGGACCGGCACCGAAGAGGGCGGCAAGCGTAGAGCTCGACCTGGCCAAATCAAATCCTAAATACCGGGTACAGATCTAGACACCGACACTCCTGGTCATACTTCCGCAATGTGCGAATTCAGCCAACAAGTTCTCCACACTCACTTGCCTGAAATCTTCGGCGATCCAATCCGCCCCCGCGCTCTCGAGGAATGCTCTTCGCCCGTTCGCCGCAATGCCAAGGCACTTCATACCCGCGCTTTTTGCCGCTTGCACTCCGGGAACCGCATCTTCACAAACCAGCAGGTGCTCAGGCGCAAGCCCGAGTCCAGCCGCTGCACGAAGAAAGATCGCCGGATCGGGTTTGCCTTTGCATACCTCGTCGCCTGTGACCACGGTGCCAAAATGCGATGCCAGCCCGAACGTCTCCAGCGTCTCTTGCGCGCGCCGTCTTGCCGCGCTCGTCCCTACGGCGAGCCGAAGACCGGCGGCATCTGCGGCCTTCACAAATTCAGCTACGCCCGGAAGCGTTTGCACCTCGTGTGCGACCTTGCAAAAAAGCTGATCTTTCCATGCTCCGTAGCGGCTCACGTCTTCGTCGCTTGCATCGCCCAGAAAGTGGCGCAGAATCTCCGCTCGCTTGCGCCCTTCCACCACGAACTCCAGCGCGGCTTCATCGACCTCGCGCCCCAAAGCCGTGAGTAATCCTCTCCATGCCTTCTTGTGCGCGGCATGGCTGTCCACAATCACTCCGTCAAGGTCAAAAATGATTCCCTGCAGCATGTGTCCCCTTGAGTTCCGCCCATTCCGCCTGGGCAGCGCGATAATTTTCCATCGTTCCGATATCCAGCAAGAACCCGTCTATTCTCATTCCCGCCATGTGTCCCACCAGTTTCGGCAAGAGATGAAACCCAATGTCAGCGGGCCGCTCTTCCGGAATCAGTTCAAAGATCTGCTGCCCGGCAACCATAATTCCGGCAAAGGCCAGATTACTGAGCGGCTGCGACGGCTTCTCTACAAAGCTGTGCACTGCGCCGTCGTGACCCAGTTCCACGATGCCGCAGCGGCGCGGGTCGGGAACTTCATAGAGTGCCAGGCTCGCTGCCGCATTTCGCGCGCGATGAAACCGCAACAGTTGCGAAAGATCCGCCCCGCTCAGCACATCTCCATAGAGAACGAAAAAGTCCTTCTCGCCGGCCACGAATTCCCGGTTCGCTGCCAGTGTTCCCGCGCTTCCCAGGAGTTCTTTCTCTTCCGCAACACAAACGTTCACGCCGGCCGTCTGCTGCCGTGCAAAAGCCTGCACCTGACCGGCGTGGGCGTGCGCATTCACCAGCACGTCCATGATGTCGAACCGTTTGCAATGCTCCAGCCAGATCTGCAGCAGCGGAACGCCTGCGACCGGCAGCAGGCACTTGGGCGTGCTATCGGTGAGGGGGCGCAAGCGGCTGCCATGCCCCGCGGCAAGGATGAATGCTTTCATGGATGCGCCGACTGAATTGCTGCTGGAATCGCCACCTGTAGCCGCTGCTGCTTCCAATGCCACGCCGATTCCAGAATCTCATTGAGCGACGAATGCTCCGGTGTCCAGCCCAGCTCCGCGATGATGCGCCCTGGGCTGGCGCACAGTACCGCCGGGTCGCCTGCCCGCCTGGGCGCGACTCGGGAATTGATCTTTCTACCGGTAATTCGTTCGGCCTCGGTCACGATCTGCCGCACGGAATAACTGCGGCCAGTGCCGATGTTGTAACAGCGCATCCCGGGTTCACCCATCTTCTTGAGCGCGAGGACGTGCGCCCTGGCAATATCCAGCACATGGACAAAGTCGCGCAGGCACGTGCCGTCCGGCGTCCCATAGTCGTCGCCGAAGATGCTGAAACATTCGCGCTCTCCTGCCGCCGCTTCCAACACCAGCGGAATCAGGTGGGTCTCCGGCTCGTGCCGCTCGCCGTGGTCTGCTGTGGCGCCGGCCGCGGAAAAATAACGGAACGCGAAAACGCTCCAGCCGTATGCTTCGGCATACCATCGCAGCACCTGCTCAAAGATCAGCTTGCTTTCGCCATATGAGTTCAGCGGCGCCTTGGGAGCGTCTTCATCCAGCGGAGACGAGCCTGCAATCCCATAAACCGCCGCCGATGAGGAAAAAACAAAATTCGTCACTCCTGCGGCTCGGAGTGCCTCCAGCACCGTAATCCCGGACGCTAAATTTCTCTGGAAGAACACTCCCGGGTTGGTGATCGACTCGGGAATCAGCGCTTTGGCGGCGAAATGGAATACGGCATCGAAGCGCTTCTGAACAGCGAGCGCATATACTCCGGCGGCATCGCCAATGTCCAGCTTTGCAAACGCCGCTCCCGCGGGCACAGCATCGCGGAATCCAGTGGAGAGATCATCAATGACGGTCACTGAGTGCCCCTGCTTCACCAGCTCCGCCGAGCAGACCGATCCCACATATCCAGCCCCGCCCGTCACCAGCACGTTCGCCATCAGTGTTCCCCCGGACCGCGCAGAACACGCAACGGCGTTTTCAGCAGGATCGCCAGGTCCAGAGCCAGCGACCTTTGTTCCACATACCACAGCTCCATGCGTACTCGTTCTTCATAACCTGCTTCGTGATTGCCGCGAATCTGCCAATAGCCAGTGAGTCCGGGCTTCACCTGGCTGAAAATCCACGCTGCGTTGCCGAACTTATCAAGCTCGGCGGGACTGATCATCCTTGGCCCCACCAGGCTCATCTGCCCGCGAAGCACATTCCACAACT
>JBLMYN010000119.1:0-5629 GCA_050258305.1 Actinomycetota bacterium | reverse complement strand
CCGTAATACACCGGGCTGGCGCGAAGCAACAACATTTCGGCAGCGAAGAACGCCTCCGTCCAGGAGGACACATTGGCTTCCAGCATGTCTCGTATGAACGGTTTTTTGCCGCTGGGCATCGGCGCCTCCGCTGCCGTTGTCTGCAATAAGGAGTTACGTGCTCCCAATCAAGCCGCTGCGGTGGCAGCCTTGGGTGGCACTGGCTTCGGGCGATGCGCCGGTCTCCTCGACCGATGCGTCTTTCCGGCCTCCGCCTTGTGTCCCTCGCGGCGCTTCAACATGGTGTCCATCAGGGCGCGCGATGCATCCACATAGCTCTTGACGCCTTCACGTGTCAGTTCGGCCAGCGGGATGGGGAATGGCCGCAACGCCTCCCCGGCCTTACCGGCGATGGCAAAGTTCGCCTTCACCTGGCGGCCCGCAACTTCAAACAGCTTCTTTTCCGCCTCGATGAAAGACTCCACAGCCTGCCGCGCCAGTACGGAGAGCTCAGTCTTCCTGATCTTTTTGCCGGCGCGTTCCTTTCCCTTGCCTCCGGTGGCCCGCCGGGTCTCCTCGGCGACTACGTCAAGAAAACGCTTCTGAGCGCGGACGAAATTCTCGGTCGCTTCCCGTGCAACCTCCACCCAGGGCTTGCCCCGAAACGGCTTGCCGGACTTGCCGGCTTCCAGCCAGGAATGGGTCTGCTCGCCGGCGATCTTCAGAAAGTCCTGTTGCATTTCGATGAAGTTCTCCACGCTGCGGCGCAGCACATCCGTCAGTGCAGCCGCGGTGGCCGAGTTGCCGACTCTTTCCTTCACTCCGGTCATTACGATGTGGTTCTGCCGCTGCGCCAGGTCGAGCAGCACTTTTTGCGCTTCGATGAAATTGCTCACGCCTTCTCCAGTCATCTCATTAAAGAGCCGTGCCGGAGAAGAACGGCGGTTGGCAAGCTGCTCGCGCAGCAACTGCATGACGCTGGCGTTTTGCCGGATAGCGAGGTCCAGCAGGATGCGTTGCGTGGCCAGGAAGCTGTCCACGCCCTGCCGGGCCCAGCCTGCCATTAATGACGAGATGGAAGACTGCTCTTGCGGATGGGTGCGTGATTTGGCGGTAGTAGCAGGCATAACATGCTCCTTTATGCTGCACTGCAGCATTTGATTTAACTGTACAATTTAAAGGCACTTATGTCAATATGAAAGCGGTGTGTGCTGCATCGCAGCACCGCTGGCTCGGGTAAACCCATGAAAACAGTTGTCATAAAAAAATACGGCAACCGCAGGCTGTACGACACGGCCGCCAAGCAGTACGTCAACCTGGACGACATTGCGGCGCTGATCCGCGAGGGCACGGATGTGAAGGTGGTCGATGCCACGTCGGGCGAGGACCTCACCCGCGTCACGCTCACCCAGATCATCACGGAAGATGCCCGGGAAAGGCCGACCGGCCTGCCGCTCGAGTTGCTGCGCCAGCTCATCGTTGCCTCTGACCATGCCCGCCAGGAATTCATCATGTGGTATCTCAAGTCAGCGTTTGACACTTACCAGACCGTGAAGGACGCCGTGGAGCACCGTCTCTCCAACATGCAATCCACGCTGCTCTCTCCGGCCGAAGCCGTGAAACGCTTCATGTCCGCCACGGCAGCGCCGCCCTCCACCGGCTCCGCTGCGGAACTCGAGGCTTTGCGGCAGCAGGTGGCAAACCTGGAAGCCAGACTCAAAAAGCCGCGCGCGAAGAAGCCCCGGCGAAAAAAAACATAGCCGGCGGCCTGCGCTCACTCTCACGCAACGGCTGCAACGCTTTCGTCTTCGCTCACGGGTTCAGTCTGCGAAGGAGGCGCGGCTGCCGGAATGGCCTGCGCCGGCTCAGCCTGGACCGTGGTCCCCGGCTTCTGTTTCGCGACCGCCGCTCTCCTGCGTGTCCGGATCCCGACCGCCGATTTAAGCTCTCGCAAACCCATGGCCAGAAACTTCTCCAGCCGGGCGATGTTCGGGGCGGCGTGCACGTCACCACTGAAGCCGAAATAAACCTTTCCGTTGTAACTCAGAACCGCCACGTTCAGCGCCATGTCGCCGCCGATCGGCACGTACGGATACCAGGTCAGCATTTTGTGGTGCATCATGTAAAGCGGGACCTGCGGCCCCGGCACATTGGTGCACACCAGATTGAACGGAGTGATTGGCAGCAGCGTGGCAATCGGCCCGGCCAGCGCCTGTAGCGCCGTTGGCAGGAAGCCCAGCATGCCGCCCGCCAGTGTCGCCAGCTCCGCCACGTAAGATTTCTTCAGGAACTGCGTGCGCTCATGCACAGCCGCCAGCAGCTTGCGCGGATGTTGCACGTCGAAGGGGATCGTCACCGGCATGATCGAGATCTGGTTTCCCAATTGGCCTCGGCCGTCCTCTTCGCGCAGGTTTACCGGGACCATGATGCGCAGCAGCCTCCCCCTGATGTCATCACCATGCAGCTGGGCGTAGCGCCGCACCGCCATGGTCACCAGCGTCAGCGCGACGTCATTCACGCTGCACTCGCACGCTTCTTTCAGCGCCTTGATCTCCGCCAGCGGTACTTCCAGCCAGGCCAGCTGCTGCGGTCCGCGAACGGTGGTGTTGAAGTGCAGCGCTTCAGTGGGCGCCGCTGCTTCCAGAAGCAGCTTGCCCGCTCCTTTTCCTCTTGCGATTCCCCGCCCGGAGACGATCCGCTCGACCAAGTTCAGGATGTCGGCTTGCGTGGACAGCGCCTGGTCAACGATGCTGGTGTAGGAATTGATCCAGTCATCCACGATCCCCGCCCACGGATCGCGCGAAGGAGGTACGCGGAAACGCGGTCTTCCCTTCGGGGCGGCAACCGGCCTGGGGCCGAGCACAACGTTCATCAGGTCCACGCCGGAGACGCCGTCAGCCAGGCAGTGATGAACCCGCGTGATAAAGCCGGTCCGGTTGCCTTTGAGGCCGCGCACCAGGGTGATGTCCCAGAGCGGTCGCCGGCGGTCCATCCGTTGGCTCAGGATCTTGGCGGAAAGCGCTTTGAACTCGGCGCCGGTCCCGCGCTTCAGCGTAACTTCACGGACATGATTGCGAACATCGAACTCGGGATCGAACTCCCAGATCGGCCGTCCGATATTAAACAGCGGCGCCACCACCCGCTGGCGATATCGCGGTATGTGCGGAATCTTCCATGTGATAAACCGTACGCACTCCTCATAGGAGACAATTCCTTCCAGTTCGCTCACGCCGGCAATGTGCATGGGAACGCCTTCGCGTTCCAGATAGAGGAACGCCGTGTCGATCCCGGAAAGGCGGTCATGGTTCTTGTGGTGCCGCATCATTTGCCTCCTCACCCGTGGCGGGCCGGTTTCGTCCGAGCCTCTCGTGCGCGGCTACCCAGTCGCCATGGAGCATGGCCGCGGCCAGGGATGTTTCCCCGGCCAGGACCACTGCCGCACAAATCTCCGCGAACTTCAACACTTTGCCCGAACCGTAGCAGCCCAGCATCTCCAGGGCCTGGCGCTGCGTCGCCAGGCCGGTGCCCCCGCCGCAGGTGGCTACAATCAGCGACGGCAGCGTAATGGACCAGTAAAAATCGCCGTTCTCGAGACGTTGTGAATAGGTGAGGGCCGCGTGCGATTCGGCGAGATTGGCCGCATCCTGGCCGGTGGCAATAAACAGCGCAGCCAGCCCGTTGGCGGAGTGCGCGCCGTTGTTCGCGGACCCGGCCAGCGCTGCTCCCGTCATCTGCACCTGCCGCGCCCAGAAGAGCTGCAAGGTATCGATGTGCATGACCCGCTGCAGGACCTCGCGGCGGATCACCGCCTCAGCCACCACGCGCTTGCCGCGCGTGAGCAGCACGTTCAGGTGCGAATGTTTCTTGTCAGTATCGATGTTTCCGCTCAGGAAATACTTCAGCTTGCCGGGAAAGTTGTTTCGGATCCATTCGCAGGCCGCATAGGTCGCCTTACCCACCATGTTCTGCCCTGCGGCGTCGCCGGTGTTGTAGTTGAAACGCAGATAGCGCAGCGGCCCCACCTGAAACTGGATGATGCCGCGCAGCCGTCCTACACGCGTGGTTGCTTCCGCTTCCTGCCCGATGGCTGCGAGGTTCTCCTCCACCCAGCGGCCGAACTCGCGAGCCTCCAGCGCGTCGTCCAGAATGAAGACCGGCGCGCGCTGCATGCAGTCGTCCACCACCGTGGTCTTCACGCCGCCGCACTCGGTCAGCAGGCGCATGCCCCGGTTGTAGCTTGCCACCAGCGAGCCCTCGGTGGTCGCCAGCGGGATGTAGAAATCTCCGCGGGCATGTTCCCCGGCGATGCGCAACGGGCCGGCCACCCCGACCGGCACCTGGGCCACGCCGATGAAGTTTTCGATATTCCCGGGCAGCAGGGCAGGGTCAAACGAATATTGCGCCAGGTGCGAGAGGCTGGCCCCGGTCTGCTCCGCGATGAACTCGCGCCGCTTCGCTGCCATTTCATGCGTGCAGTCGCGCTGCGGGTCGCGAGGAATGCGTACGCTTTGCTCCCTCGCGGCAGGCCTCACATCCTGCTCGGATTCGGTCGTGAACATAGGCTCCCCCTGCCGAATCCGGGAGCCCCTTATGAATGGATATGATTTCCCCTGCGATTCGTCTGTTTTTTGAGGATTTGCAAGTATCCCCGGCCCGGACCGGCAGAAGACGAATCACTTATAAGACTCCGTTGGAATTTAAAAGCAGGAACGACACTTGAGGATGTGATCGGCGTCACTTCGACGAAAGCCTTCCGCAGACTGTGGTACCGCCGCCCTCGGCTGTGCGCCCTGGTCGCAGGTGGCCCGGCTCGTCACGATTATTCTGAACGACAGAAAAACATGCCATCAGTTCGCGTTCAAACCCATCGCTGCCACCGGTTGTTTCCGCCTCTGCCAGTAATCCAAACCCGCAAAAAGCAGGACGGCAGGCACACCGGTCAGTCCGCAAGCGATAAAGAATATTCCGTAGGCGTGAATGAGACCGTGCGTGGTGCTCAGGGCTTCGACCTCAGCGCCGGAAAATCCCTTCAAGATCTTTCCCAGCCAGGCGTAGGTTGAACTCAGGAGCGCATACTGCGTGGCGGTGTATCCCAAACTGGTGAGACTCGACATGTAGGCTATAAGCGCAACGCCCGCAAAGCTGATACTGAAGTTGTCACCCACCATGACCAGCGCGAAGACAGGAATGCTTGGGCCCGCAAACGCGAGAGCCGAGTACGCGGCAATCGCCGCTGCCTGCAGGATGCCCCCGATGATCAGCGCGCGCATGTAGCCGAACTTGAGCGAGCAGAATCCGCCGGCCGCAATCCCTGCAAAGATCGCGATGATCCCGATTGAGCCGCGCACCGCTCCCACGGTTGCCTTGGAAAGACCGATGTCGTGGTAGAGGGGATTCGCCATGGGACCCATGACAAAGTCCGGCACCCGGTACAGGCTGATGGCCGCCAGCATCCCAAGGGCGAGCCAGCCATGCGCGCGGAAGAAGGCGATGAACGGTCCTACAACAGCGTCAAAGAACCCCCGCGCTGTCCAAAGCGGCGCTTCGCGTTCTTTTTCATCCAGCACCGCATCCGCGCGTTCCGGTTCCGTGGCAAACCAGGTCGCGAAAATTCCAACGGCCATTAATGCGCCGTAAATACCGTAGGACA
>JBLMYN010000118.1:0-2630 GCA_050258305.1 Actinomycetota bacterium | reverse complement strand
GAGTTCCTTGGGAAGAACTCCCTGAATCTGCATTTTTAGAGGAAAAGTCCTCGGGATCTTTCGACTCCTCCTCAGTCGCAAAGCTCCTTCGGACTCGCTCAAGATGACAAGGCATTAACGGTTTCAACCTTCCCGCAATGGTCGCGATTCCGCAACAGTTGTCCGTATGCTTTTGGCGACTCCCTGCAACGCGAGGTTTTTGTTTTGCACGCTAGAGGCTCTTTCCCACATGTCATCTTGAGCGACGCCGATTTGAGCTTGCGAGACGAGGCGGAGTCGAAAGATCCCGACACTCTGTCCTCCACCATGCTGATGCAGGGAATTTTGACCAGAGATTTTTCCCTCAGATCTTAACTGCTCTCCTCAACCTGCAGATTATTTTCAGGGGCAACACAAAAAGCTCTTGACATTCCGCGATCTATCTTGAACACTGATAGCGAATGCTTACTTATTCAAGCCGGCAGGTTGCACAGAAACTCGGCATCTCGATTGCGACTTTGAGCAACTACATATCGCACGGGAAGATTCCTGAGCCAAAGTCCCTGACTACTGGGGGCATCACGGTCCACATCTGGACTGATGCGGACGTAGAACGGGTACGAAAGCTCCTGCCCAAGATCAAGAATGGCCGCAAGACCCGGTATCAGAAACTTAGGAAGAAGCAGAAAGCACAGCCGAGGGCGGCTGTGCCACGCACGAAGAAATCGACCAAAAAGAAGAAGTAACCTTAAACCCAACGGACGCGCCCAGTGCTCGAACACCGGAACGCGCCCTAACCAGTAGTCCACCTGCTAGGAGCAGGCAAACCATGGCTGTTACAAAGAATACCAAAGCAGCAATTAGCAATTGGCCAAACCAACGAAGGCATTCAGCACTCAGCAGTCAGCAATCAGCAGGAAAGAAGCCCTCAGCACTCAGCCGTCAGCATTCAGCCCCTCAACTGCGTTCCCAGCCCATTCGCGTTCATTCGCGGCCCACAAACCCGGAGGGCGCTATGACTGAGAACACGCGCGGTCCGCTGACCACCAAGGTCCATCTCTATCACGCGCTGTATCTCTTTAACCGCGGCTGTGACATCACCCTGGCCGGGTTGAAGCGGCTCGAAGAGCTGGGCGTCTTCCGCAATGAGAATCTCAGCGATCACACCGTTGCCCTGGAACTGGCCCGCTGTGACGCCAATGAAGAACTCACCAGCGTGCTGCAGGGCTTTGAAGAGGACGAGTCAGTTTTCTGGGACGATCGCCGCCACGAAATAGAAAAGCGGCTGGCCGACCCGGACGACGTCTTCTTTGAGGCCCGCGACCGCAGACAGGAGATCAAGGAACAGATGAAGCAGCTTGAGAGGGGGCTGGCGCGGCAGCATACCAAGCGCCGCTCGGAGGCAAAGAAGCGCCGGCGCGCCAAAGCAAAGAACACCAAGGTAAAGAACACCAAGGTAAAGAAAAAGCAATCCGCCTGAACGGCGGAAATGAAAGTCCGGCTCGCTGGCTCCATCCAGGCGGTCTGGCTTCCCCAAACGGCGCAGATTTCAAAGCAGCGAACATTCCTGTGGCAATGCCACAGGAAGTATGATACGCTCCTGTGTGATTACCACAGGAGCGTGTTCCGTGGGCGAATCGAAACTCGATCTCTTGCAGGGAACGCTGGACCTGATGGTCCTGCAGACTCTCGCCGCGATGGGCTCACTCCACGGCTATGGCATTGCGCGGCGCATCGAGCAGGTGAGCGGCAACGAGGTCCTTCTCAACCAGGGAACCATTTACGCCTCGCTGGTGCGGCTGCAGCAGCGCGGATGGATCTCCGCCGAGTGGGGAACCTCATCCAACAACCGCAAAGCCAAGTTCTATTCCATTACTAAAAAAGGGCGCAAGCGTCTGGTTGAAGACGCCGAATACTGGCAACGCCTGTCCAGCGTCATGGGCCGGGTGCTCGGCACGCAGGAAGAAGGTGGGCAATGATGATTGACTCGCTGCAGCAGTTTCTTCAGCGCTTTGCCTCCATATTCCGCCGGGGGCGTCTGGACCGCGAACTCGACGCGGAGTTGTCGGCCCACATCGAACTGGCCACGGAAGAGAATCTCGAGCGCGGGATGTCTGCCGGCGAGGCCCGGCGGCAGGCGCTGATTCACATCGGCGGCACGCAGCAGGCCAGAGAGCGCCATCGCGAAGCGCGCGGCCTGCACGCACTGGATCTCTTTTTCCAGGACCTGCGCTATGCGTTGCGAGGGCTGGTGAAAAGCCCCGGGTTTGCGAGCGCTGCCGTCCTCACGCTGGCCCTGGGCATTGCCGTGAACGCCACCATGTTCAGCATGGTGAGCGGATTCCTGTTGCGGCGTCCTCCGGTGCGCCAACCCGAACATGTGGTTGTGGTTTCTTCCGTCAGTCCTGCGGGAGGCCTGTATGCTGACACGAACCTTATCTCGGTTCCCAATTACCTTGCCTGGCGGGCAGGCAATGACGTGTTTGACGGCGTGGCCGCCGTCGACCTGAATCGTACGGTCAATCTGACCCTGAAGGCACAGACGCAGGCGCTCCCTGCGGCTGCGATCAGCGCAAACTACTTCTCCGTGCTGGGAGTCCATCCCCAACTGGGCCGCGGATTTTCCGAGGAAGAAACGCAACCCGGCCGCC
>JBLMYN010000117.1:0-4938 GCA_050258305.1 Actinomycetota bacterium | reverse complement strand
GGATTTTCCGCCGGACACCGGCATTGGAGCAGAGATTATGAAGAAGAAAATTTCACTTCTCGGCATCTTTCTGGGATTCATTGCCGGTGCGTTCGTGGCCATGCTCTCAGGAAGCTGGATTTTCTGGTTGTCGGTGGGACTCGCGATCGGTGTTGTGGTGGGCTCTGCCGGGGCTCGCGCCACACACCGCTCCACCAGCGCACGGGAACTGAAAATATGATGGCGAAACTTCGCAATTGCGGAGTTCGATCTGGGCAAGAGAAGTCTTGAGAGTTCGGATTTTTTGGAGGTTTTATGGCACTACTTGAAAGAGTTTCAACGTTGATTCGGGCGAATTTGAACGATCTAATCGATAAAGCCGAGCATCCGGAGAAGATGATCAAGCAGATCATCCTGGACATGGAAAACCAGTTGCTCCAGGTGAAGACGCAGGTGGCCATTGCGATTGCGGACCAGCACCTGCTGGAGAAAAAGCAGAAGGAAAACGAGGAAAAGATCACCGACTGGACGCGCAAAGCAGAACTGGCGCTGGACAAGAACCAGGAAGACCTTGCCCGCGCGGCGGTTGAGCGGTCACTGCAGTACAAGCAGCTTACGGAAAGCTTTACTCAGCAGGTGGCTGACCAGCGGTTGCAGGTGGAGACGCTCAAGACGGCGCTGAACAAGCTGCAGGAAAAACTGCAGGAAGCGCGCGCGAAAAGCGACATACTGGTGGCAGAGCATCGCCGGGCGCGTACGCTGGAAAAAGCCGCCGACGCGCGTGTGCCGGTGGACGGGCGCAATCCTGTCGCGGCCTTTGAGCGCATGCAGAACAAAGTGATGCGGGAGTCCGCCATTGGCCAGGCCAAGACGGAGATGCTGGACCAGACCAGCAGCGTGGAAGACCGGTTTGCGCAACTCGAGAAAGAAGATGAGGTCAACCGCATCCTGAATGAACTGAAGGCAAAGCGGGCCTGAGCGCTTGAATGACGCCACGGTGGACTGCTCTTTCTCCGAAGAACGCCGGCCGGCGCTTGTACTTCCGATAGTTGGCCGGAGCCGAGCTGTGCCAGTATGGTTGAAGCAGCATCTCAATACACACGGGAGCATGAGTCCGCCTTGATTCGGTCAGCATTGCGCAATGAACGGCTGCTATGGTTGCCGGTTCTGGTTTTCCTGTTGGTCTCAGCCCATGCTGCGCCGCGCGCAACGGTACGGATCTCGGCGCGGCAGAAGCAAATGCTTGACCTGGTCAACGCTGACCGCGCAAAGGCCGGCCTGCCCCGGCTGCAATGGGATTCTTCGCTTGCCCATGCGGCCCATTCACATACGCAGCTCATGGTCGACCGCGGCGAGCTGTCGCATCAATTCCGGGGAGAACCGCCGCTCCCGGAGCGCACGAGCGCTGTAGGGGCGCACTTCAATTCGGTCGCGGAGAACGTTGCCTATGCGGGCGGCGTCACGGAATTGCACCACAACCTGATGCATTCCCCGCATCACCGCGCCAACATTCTGGATCCCAGATCGAATGCCATTGGCATCGGCTTCGCCGAGCGGGATGGGGAACTGTACGTGACCGAGGATTTCGCACACCTGCTTCCGTCCTATAGCGCCGGGCAATTCAGCACCCAGCTGATCTCCTCTTTCAACCGCTTGCGCCGCAGAAAGGGGCTTCCGCCCATGGCAGCACACGAAGATCAACGCCTGCAGGAAGCGGCCTGTGCCGCCAAATTGAATGCGCGGAGCGTCCTTCGCCATCTGCCCGGAGCCACCCATCTGGCGATGTTTACGGCGGCACGGCCGGATGATCTTCCCACCACGATGCAGGACGCAGCGGGGAATCGCGGTCTGCATCGGATGGACATCGGCGTCTGTTTCAAGCCGGACGAGAAGGGCGGATTTTCCGCCTACTGGGTGGCTGCGGCCTTTTATCCGGAGGCAAAATCTCCGCGGCGCTGACGGGAACATCCGGTGGTCTGCGGTGTCTGAATCCAGGCGGGCTGCGATTACAATCGAAGCTGGCAAACTCCATGAGAAGCTGCGCCTGGCCCTTACTCATAATTCTCGTCCTTACTTGTGCAACCGCACAAAGCCAGGTAAAAGCTGATGAGCCGTCGCCTTCGCAAGCCGAACAGCGCATGTTCTACCTGCTGAACCTGGAACGGAAACAAGCCGGACTCTCGGCTCTTGAATGGAGCGATGACGCTGCGCAGGCGGCGCGAGCGCACGCCCGGCTCATGGCGGGCCATGGTGAGTTGTCGCATCAGCTTCCCGGCGAACCCGGACTGCAGCAACGACTCATAGCAACTCCCGCGCGGTTTGCGAGTGCTGCCGAGAATATTGCTCTCGCCGACGATGAAGATGAGGCCCATCTGGGCCTGATGAGTTCACCCGGTCACCGCGAAAATATTCTCACCACGTATTACACCGCCGTGGGTATCGGCGTGGTCAGACGCAATGGCCGTCTCTATGTGACGCAGGATTTTGTCCGGCTCATTCCCGCCTATTCAGAGCGGCAATTTCAGGAAGCTTTTGCCAAAGCGCTGAATAGCGCCCGGCACGCAAGGCGCATACGTCCGGTAGAGATCACCAGAGACGCCTCTCTCCGGGCTGCGGCCTGCGCGACGCGTGGGGACGCTGGATCGGCAGTACCGGTAGGCTTCAATACCACGGGCGAACTTGTGGTTTTCAACTTGTCGGATCCTGTCCAGTTGCCGCCGCAGCTTCTGCAGCGTGTTTGTGCGCCGAGCCTGCGCCAGATGCGAGTTGGAGTGTGCTTCCGCCCCGACCCGGAACATGGCAATGGAAACTTCTGGGTGGTTGCGTTGCTGGAGCAATAGCTTTTGGAGGCTTGTCACTCTTCGCGGGAAAGATCTTCTTCCTGCAATGCGGTGATGACTTCATCGTCCACATCCCAGTTTTTCAGTATTCTGATGGATACTCCAGGACCGAATCCTGCGCGAACCAGAGCGCGAAAGATACGCGCGGCATCTTTGTTATTGGCCGGCCTCTTCAGCCGTTTCCGTTTCAGAAAGGCGCGCGCCAGTTCCTCCTCGTTGACTTCCGCGTAGGTCTGCTCAACTGCCTTTGCGATGACGTCGCCGTGCACGCCCTTGATTTTCAAATCCGTGATCACACGCCGCCTGCCGAACTTTTCGTTATCGCGGCGAAACGAAGAGTAAGCAGCGGCGTAGTTTGAATCATTGAGATAATTCTGGTCTTTCAGACGGCGCACCACGACTTCCACCAGTAACTCGCCCAGTTCGCCTTCCGGCACTCGCGGGCGCATCAGCCGCTTCAGTTCGGCCACGCTGCGCATTTTGCGTGAGAGGGCGCGCACGGCATAGTCGTAGAGGGCTTCCTCGTTATCATAGGTTTTTCTTGGACGAGGGAAGGCCACTGGGGAAGCATAGCAGAAGGTAAACCGGTCGCGAATGACCCTGAATCTACGCCCGCAAGGGGCTGCAAAAGAGAAAGGAGGACCGCAACGGCCCTCCTTTGTCTTTCCTGGTGGTTAGATTCGTCCAGCGCTGAACCCTGCCTGCTCCATCTGCTCGCGAGCGGCGTCCGCGGTTGAGTGGATGCCCTGAACCTTGAGCTTGAAGTCGTCGGGGTTGCTGGCGTTTTCCAGCGCGGTTTCATAACTGACCAGCCCCTGCGAATACAGGTCATAAAGCGACTGGTCAAAGGTCTGCATGCCGTACTGCGACGTGCCGGAAGCAATGGCTTCATGGATGAGCCGCGTCTTTTCAGGCACCATGATGCACTCGCGCACGAATGCGGTTGAAATCAGGACTTCGCAGGCGGGAACGCGGCCCGCGCCGTCAGCGCGCTTGACAAGGCGCTGGCTGACCACGGCGCGCAGCGTCGCTCCAAGCTGCATGCGGACCTGCTTCTGCTCCGGGGGCGGAAAGACCGCGATGATACGGTTGATGGTTTCCACCGCGTCGAGAGTGTGCAGGGTCGAGAACACAAGGTGGCCCGTTTCAGCCGCGTGCAGCGCGGTGGAGATGGTTTCCAGGTCGCGCATTTCGCCCACCAGGATCACGTCCGGGTCCTGGCGCAGGCTGGCGCGCAGCGCGGACGCGAAAGATGGCGTATCAACTTCAACTTCACGCTGGTTGACGAAGCCCTTTTTGTCGCGATGCAGAAATTCGATGGGGTCTTCAATGGTGATGATGTGTTCCGGCCGGCTGGAATTGATGCGGTCCAGCATGGCGGCAAGAGTGGTGGACTTACCGGAACCGGTGACGCCGGTGACCAGGCACAATCCGCGCGCTTCTTCGCAAACGTGCTCGATGACCTTGGGCAGATAAAGCTCTTCAAGGGCGCGAATCTTGGTGGGAATCACGCGCAGCACCAGCCCGACGTTGCCGCGCTGCTGGAACACGTTCACACGGAACCGCCCCAGGCCGGCGACGCCGTATGCCATATCGAGTTCCGCCGCCTCTTTGAACTTCTGCTTCTGCCGGTTGGACATCATGCTGAAGGCCATGTTCAGCATGTCCTCGGCCGAAATACGCGGCTGGTCGGTCAGGGGCACAAGTTCACCGTCCACACGGACGTGGGGATAGTTGCCAACCTTCAAGTGCAAGTCGGAGGCCTTGCGCTCCATGGCAATGCGAAGCAGATCATCAATATGCATAATGCGGTCTTTCCTCAACGCCCGGGCGGAAAATCGCGCGAAATTGGCTGGAAGGTATCATGCTGGGGTTGCAAACGCAATCGGTGTAATTCTCAAACGCTGAATGCCGGCCAGTTCCCGAAACGCTGCAAAAATTTGAGCATCCCCGATGACACCTTTTCCATCAAGAGTGTAGGGCCATCTGGCCCGTAGCTACAATGTTACCGATGACACAGAACGTCAATTGGCCTCGCGTGGTGATCGTGGGAGCAGGTTTTGCCGGCCTCAATGCCGCCAGGGAACTGGCCCACGCGCCGGTGCGCGTTACTGTGCTG
>JBLMYN010000116.1:0-5239 GCA_050258305.1 Actinomycetota bacterium | reverse complement strand
TGCTCAGCTCCAGCACCTCCACCGGGCAGCTCGGCCAGTTGTTCACCCAGCAGACAATCAGGTCGCAGCCGTTCACATCGTGTCCGTGCAGCAGAAAATTTCTGCTCTCAAATTCAAACTCAACTCTGATGCGCCTCCAGCGGCCGTCCGGGCCGCGGCGCAGCGCCTCGCAGTCAGGAAACTCCGCCTGCAAGCGCAGCACGATGAGGCCCAGAACTTTGGCCAGCACGCCGAACAGGTAGATCACGCCCAGCTCGTTGGTGGGAGCGGTGGCCAGCTCCGGCAGCATGATGGGCTGCCCGTAGACCGGGTCCGCCGATTTTTTTGGCCTTGATGGCACTGAGTGCGTAGACGGAGTGGACGAGGTGGACGACGTGGACTGCGTTGTCGTCAATGCCTCATCCGGCGTTGACGTCAAGCGGTGGTATTTTTTCCTGCTCAGCCGGTCGCCTGCGGCTTGGCGCTGTTCCGTGTACTTCCGGGTGAGGGCCGCCACGTCATCCCACTGCCGGTCCGGCCACCTGGCCTCCACCCACTCCGCCACGGCCGCCGGCACGTCATGCCATGACTTCCACCGCTGCCGGAACGCCCTGTGGCTGTACTTGCCCGCCTTGTCGTACTGCTGCACCGTGGGGACCTTGCCCAGCCTGCGCGCCACCGCCGCCCAGTCTTCCAGCAGCGCGTCGCGGGTCAGGTGAAATCCCGGCCCCAGGGCTTCAAATCCGGCCTCCTGCACCAGCTCGCGATAGCTGCCGAAAAGCCGCCGCATGTGCTCTTTTTTGGCCCCGGCCATCTGCCAGAACTCGTACTGGTTGGGCCGGTGCCCGAGCTCCGCGGCGGCCTTCTTCACCAGGGCAATAATCTCGTCTTTGTTGAGATCGTTAAAATCGCGTTCGCCGGAAGCGTTGTCCAGCGGCCTCTGGCTGCCGCGCCTGCGGCGGGCTGAGCCATCGGCCATGCGATGATTGCCAGTGCTGTCGCAGGCATTGGTGTGGTTTTGATGGTGCGCGGGAACGTGGTTTTCAGGATTTAAGTCGGACACAGTCTTCCTCTCAATAAAAAAGCCGCCCGCAGGCGGCTTGATGGTGTTCAAGTTGGGTTGTGGTTCTTGCCTTGAAATCGGAAAGGCAGGACTTACCGCGGATGTTCGCGGATCAGGAAATAAGCGATCGGACCGTAGCCTTTAGCCGTCAAGGTTCGCTCTTCGCGTTGGCTAAGTACTAATGGCTAAATGCTAAGTGCTAAGCGCTTGATTTACGATCCCGGCGATCTCCCTCTGCTCACCCTGTGTCATTTCGGCGGCTTCCCGGACATTCTGTGGGGAATTTTTTTGAGGGCTGTCTAAGGGCTGAATGCTGACGGCCGATTGCTGAGTGCCTTTGCGGGCTAATTGCTAGCCTTTCCGATCACGGCGATCACGTTGCGATTCCGCGCGATCCCACGCGATTAGAACGGCCCCTACTATATACAGGCATCGAATCCGGCATCTGGAGACAACTTTTCTGAAAAATATTTTTAGATTCGCCCGGGTGAATGGGCGGCATGCCTGGAGGCTTCTGGAGAAGCCAGCATGTGAGACGGCGCGGGGGACAGTCGCCCTCCCTTTGGGTAATGGTTGGGAATGCGACGGTTCTGATTTAAGCCTTTTATTATCAATGTTTTAAATGGACGTCTGCCTTTCGTCGACGAGCCGCACGAGAGACGACAAATGGTGTCACCTCTACAGGAACTTTCTCGCCGGGCAGTCAGCGTCTTCTCGGGGTATGATTCGCACGGCTAAAGGAGGACTGACTTCAACGAATGAAAGATGATTTCCAATGGGAACGCACGAACTACCGCGACACTTTCATTCATTGCTCCAGTGCCGACGCCACTCAGGAACAATGGTGCGCGCAGCTAGTGGCATTCTTGCAAGTGCTTAGCCGCTCACCTGCGTTCCGCATTACCGATAACGGCTATCAACGGTTCACCGGAGTTCTGGTAACGGGGATCGACTGTACCTTCCATGGTTCACCCCTTCAGGATTTCGTCTGATATTCCGGGAGAGCTCATCTTAATGCACCACCGAACTGCCCCGCTGTCTCGTCGAGCCCCTCTGCAAAGCGCTGAAGGAATGCTGGCAACGCGTTCCTGCTCAGACGGCCTAACCTTGAACGGTCGATTCATTTCAGCTTTTCACGATCACGCGCGACCTCTTCGGAGGAAGGACAAAAAGGAAGGTTGGAGTCGCCGGAGCTTCTACCCCAAAGGCGCGGGGGCGGTCACGCTTTCTCCACGCAGCGATCGATTCACGCGACGCGAGGAGGTGAACGTGACGCCTTGAGGGGCGTAGCGCAATCTCCACCAGCGCTAAAGAGCTGTCATTCTAAAGCACCCTTTCACGGCGCTCGCTGTCCTCCACCGTTCTCCGCGCTGAAGCGCGGCGAACAAAATTCAGTGCACCAGTTGTGCAGCAGACAGGCTGGAAGCAGCGAATTTCGGCGCGCAAGGAGAGGGCCGCCGGCCTTCAAAAGGAGCGGCTGGGCGGCTTTCAAAAAGGGGCGAAAATGGGGTAACCTCAGCTTACGTGTCTCCGGCTGGCGCGTCCAACTAATTGCAGGAAGAGAGGATTACGAGGGACTCGAGAGATGCCGGCCGAAACAGCGGTTTTACGGGCAGCGGTTGGCGCGAACGGAGACAAACGTTACTCCCACTCATCGGGAGCTATGGTGAGTCAGGCCCTAAGCCGAGTTCATGACAGTGAGCTGATTCGCGCCGCTCAGCGCGGAGACCGCGCAGCTTTTGAGGCGCTCGTGCGCCAGTACGACCAGGCTGTGCTGCGCCTGGCGCTGCACCTGACGGGCTCGGAGCCCGATGCACGCGACATCTACCAGGAAGCTTTTTTGAAGGCGTACCGGCACATCGGCAACTTCCGCTTTGAGTGCTCGTTTTATACGTGGATTTATCGCATTGTCACCAATCTGTGCCTCGATCACCTGCGCAAGCGGCAGACGCGCAAGGAGGATTCAGGCACGGTGGTGGATTCGAGCGGGCAGGAAGTGGACCTGCTGGATCGCGTGTCCGACGACCGTTCCGGGGCGAATCCGGAGCGCGACCTGATGCGCCGGGAGCTGGGCGACAGGATTGCCGCCGCGCTTACCCGGTTGACCCCGCGCGAGCGCATGGTGTTTGAGCTGAAGCATTACCAGGGACTGCGCCTGCGCACCATTGGCGAGATGCTGAACACAACCGAAGAGACAGCGAAAAATACGTTGTTCCGGGCGACACAGAAGTTGAGGAGCGCTTTGGCGCCTATGAGATGAGCAATTGGCAGTTGGCAATTAGCCAATCCGGCAACGAGATTAGAAGTTTTGGGGAAAGTTTTTATGAAATGCGAATGGATCAAAGAAAACCTTGTGCTCTACATGTATGACGAACTGGCGGATGACGCCAAGTTCGAATTCATGCACCACGTTCAGCATTGCCTGGCCTGCAGGCAGGAGCTGGAAGCGGCACAGGCGTTCAAGGAAGAGATGTCCGCGGCGCGCCTGCCGGAAGTTTCCCCGAACTTCCTGGCCTCCAGCCGCATGGAGTTGCAGGAAGCGCTGGAGCATGCCGAACAGAACCGCAACTTCTGGAGCAGGCTCGTCTTCGACTTTGCCGGATGGATGCAGCAGATCAAGCTGGCGCCGGCGCTGACGGCGGCGCTGCTCATGATCGGATTCGCGGGCGGAAGCCTTGCCACGTGGCGGCTGGCCCAGGGCAATGCGGGTCCTCTGCAGGTGGCGAACAACGGCACGGGAAGCCAGCAGGATTACAACATCGCCGCCATTGACTCCATCAGCACAGATCCCAGTTCCAATCAAATCACCATCAAGTATGACACGCTGCGTCCGCAGACGATTGCGGGAGCGGCGACCGATCCGCGCATCCAGGAACTGCTGCTGATGGCGACGCGCAACAACCGCAATTCAGATGTGCGGCTGGACTCGATCGATCTGCTCAAGAGCAAGGCGCAGGACAATGAAGTGCGCGATGCCCTGATTTCCGCGCTGCGCTATGACAGGAACCCGGGCGTGCGCCTGAAGGCCCTGGACGGCCTGAAGGGCTACGTAAAAGACGATATCCACGTGCGTGACGCGGTGCTGGAAGCGCTGCTGCATGACTCGAATCCGGGCGTGCGGTCAGAGGCGATTACCCTGCTGGACCCGGTGAAGGCGGACAGCAGCGTGCATGAAGCTTTAGAGATGCTGGCTCAGCACGATCCGAACCAGTACATCAAGACGCAATCGCAGAAATATCTGGCGAGTACACCCCATCTCGACTAAGGCAACAGAAACATGAGGAAACAATTACAACTCGCGACGTGGCTGATGGCTACCGGGCTAGTGGCAGTCGCGCAAAGCGGCAACACGCGTTTCTACCGCTCCGGCGGCGAATGGATCCAGGAAGTCACAGGAAAGCTCCCGGCGGCGAAAATGGTCAGGGTCAAGTCGAGCGCAGGCTCCATTCACGTGCAGGGCGCTCCGCAGGCAGACATCAGTTACGTGGTTCGCGAACGCGTGCGGGCCGGGTCAGAAGAAGCGGCGCGGCGGGAAATCAGCCGCATGAAATTCACCACGTTTGCATCGGGCGACACGGTGCTGCTGAAAGCCGATTGCGAAGGCAATGGCCGGGGCTCGATTGATTTTGACGTTCAGGTGCCGCGCCGGACGGCCGCGCTGAAGCTGGAGACCAACGGCGGCCAGGTGAGCGCGGAAAACCTCGCCGGCAAGGTGGCAGCCAGCACCGGCGGCGGCAAGATTCATCTGGACAAGATTGATGGCGCAATCGCGGTGGCGAGCGGCGGCGGACAGATCGATATTGGAACGGTGGGAAGCGACGTATCGGTCTCGACCGGCGGCGGCAGCATTCATATAGGGTCAGCGGCCGGGAGCGTGGTGGCCAGTTCCGGCGGCGGGGACCTACGAGTGGGCTCGGGGAAGCTGATGACGCTGGAGACGGGCGGCGGCTCCATCCAGGTAAACAAGTGCGAAGGCCAGATCAAAGCTGAAACCGGCGGCGGAACCATTGACCTGAGCGAGATTGAAGGGCCTGCGGTGATTGAGAGTGGCGGCGGCGGAATCAAGGTGGCGGGCATCCGCAGAGGCTTGCGGGCTGAAACCGGCAGCGGACCCATCATCGCGAGGCTTACTCGCGGCGCCAAGCTTACTGACTCCAGGCTGGAAACCTCTGTGGGTGACATTATCGTCTATGTGCC
>JBLMYN010000115.1:0-4839 GCA_050258305.1 Actinomycetota bacterium | reverse complement strand
TGCCATCCTCGCCATGGGCGGCGAAGGCGGCGGTGTTCTGGCTGACTGGATTGTCGATCTGGCGGAGCACTCCGGCTATCTGGCGCAGACAACATCCGTTCCCGGTGTTGCGCAGCGCACGGGCGCGACCATCTATTACGTTGAGCTATTCTCCCAGGAAGCTACGCGCGCGATGGGAAAAGATCCAGTGATGGCGCTGATGCCGGTTCCGGGGGAGGTTGACGTAGTGATCGCCTCGGAACTCATGGAGGCGGGCAGGGCAGTTACGCGTGGTCTGGTTACCCCTGATCGCACAACGTTGATCGCTTCTACGCATCGCGTGTACTCGATGACCGAAAAAATCGCCATGGGAGATGGCCGCGTCGACGCTGAAAGCCTGCTCAAGGCCGGCAGCGAGATGGCTAAAGTTTTTGTCCCACACGATTTTGCCCGGCTGGCCGAAGAAAACCGGAGCGTGATCAGCGCCACGTTGTTTGGCGCCCTTGCCGGCTCCGGCGCACTGCCCTTCGGCCGCAAAGAATTTGAAGATGCCATAACACGCAGCGGTATTTCCGTGGAATCGAGCCTGAAGGCGTTCATCGCCGGATTGGAAGCCGCTGCCAGGCCTGCATCCACGCAAGTCAGCCCTGCCGCACCGCCTGCTCCAAAAGTTGGGCCTGCGCTGCAGGAATTGTCCGCGAGAATTGCCGCGCAATTCCCCGCGGCCAGTAATGCCATTCTAGTAGCCGGTATACAGCGACTGGCCGACTACCAGGATGTAGCCTACGCTGCCGAGTACCTGGACAGGCTCCTGCCTGTCAAAGATCTCGACCTGCAGTACGGCAACGGATGTTGTGCGTTGTTGCGCGAGACGGGACGCTACCTTGCGCTGTGGATGTCCTACGAAGATGCCATCCGCGTTGCCGACCTGAAAACCCGGAGCAGCCGCTTCCAACGGGTGCAGCAGGAAGCGCGGGTAGCCGGGACGCAGCTTTTGTTGATCAACGAATTTCTGTTTCCGCGGGTGGAAGAATTTACTGACATTATGCCGGCCGGGCCGGGCGCATGGATTCTGCGTACCCGCTGGGCGACACAGTGGCTCGACCGCATCGCGGGCCGGGGCAGAACTCTCAACACAACGTCGATCAGCGGCTTCGTTCAGCTCTATTTTGTAGCGTCACTTCGGGGACGACGTAGAAAGTCATTACGGTTCAAACGCGAGCAGGAAAAGATCAATGAATGGCTGGCCAAGGTGAAGGAGTTGACTGAAGTGGATTACAACCTGGCGTGTGAAGTGGCCGAATGCCCACGTCTCATTAAAGGATACGGCGAAACGCACGTGCTCGGCAGCCGGAATTTCGATCTGATCATGCAGGCCATCCCTGGGCTGCGCCAGAGCAGCGGCGCGGCTGCGCGGCTTAGAACTCTGCGTGAGACAGCACTCGCTGACGATACAGGAAAACAGCTCATTAACGCGCTGCGTGAGCTGGGCATCGAGCAGGGAGGCCGGCCATGAGAATCGCCTGCCTCGGAGGCGGCCCGGCGGGGCTGTACTTTTCCATCCTGGCTAAGAAAGCGAATCCGGAGTGGGACATCACTGTTTTCGAGCGCAACCGCCCGACGGACACCTTTGGCTGGGGCATTGTCTTTTCCGATAAGACAATGGATGGTTTCAGGGTTGCCGACGAAGAGACGCATGCTGAAATCACCGGCGCCTTCCGTCACTGGGATGATATTGACGTCTTCTTCAAGGACCGCAAGATCACTTCGAGCGGGCACGGTTTCTGCGGTATCGCCCGGATCAAGCTGCTGAAAATCCTGCAGCGCAGGGCCGCGCATCTGGGAGTGAAGCTGGTCTTTAAGACGGAAATCACGGACCCTGACGATTACGCCGCACGCTACGACCTTGTCATTGCCTCCGACGGGGCTTCATCGGTGACGCGGCGCAAGTACGAACACATCTTCAAACCCAACATTCAGGTCCGCAACAACCGCTTTGTCTGGCTGGGCAGCAGGAGGAAGCTTGATGCTTTTACCTTCGATTTCAAGCGGACAGAGTGGGGCTGGTTCAACCTGCATGCCTACCGCTTTGACAAAGAGTGGTCAACCTTCATTGTGGAGGCTCCGGAAAAGAACTGGCTGGCCGCCGGCCTGGACAAAATGGAGAAGGCGGAGTCGATTGCGTTCTGCGAAAACCTCTTTGCCGAGCGGCTCGAAGGGTGCAAGCTCGTCTCCAATGCAAGACACCTCACCGGCTCCGCCATCTGGCTCAAGTTCAACCGTGTTCTTTGCGAAAAATGGTTCCACAAGAATATTGTTCTGATCGGCGATGCGGCGCATACCGCCCATTTCAGCATCGGGTCCGGAACCAAGCTGGCCATGGAAGATGCCATTGCCCTCTCAAGAGTGCTCTCCACGCATACTGGCCATACCATGGCCGCGCTGCAGCGCTATCAGGAAGAGCGTGAACTGGAGGCGCTCAAACTGCAGAGCGCCGCGCGCAATCGCATGGAGTGGTTTGAACAGGTAGAGCGGTATGTGCACCTGGAACCGGAGCAGTTCACCTACAGCCTGCTCACCGGCAGCCAGCGTCTGGGGCATGCCAATCTCAAGCTGCGTGACAAGTGCTACGTGGATACGGTGGAGAAATGGTTTGCGAAGAGCTGTGGTATCAGCACGCCTCTCCCCCCGATGTTTGCGCCCATCACAGTGCGGACGCTGACGCTCAAGAACCGTGTGATTGTTTCTCCGATGGCGACGTATATGGCGAAGGATGGCGTTCCCAACGACTTTCACCTGGTGCATCTCGCGTCACGCGCCATGGGCGGAGCGGCCATGATAGGCACGGAAATGACGTGTGTCTCACCTGATGCGCGTATCACTCCGGGCTGTCCCGGTATGTGGAATGACGCGCAACAGAACGCATGGGCGCGCATCGTGGATTTCGTGCACAGCAACACAGACGCGCGGATTGCCATGCAGCTTGGCCACTCGGGGCGCAAGGGCTCGACCCGGAATGGCTGGGATGCCATTGACCAGCCGCTCGAATCGGGCAACTGGCCGCTGGTTTCGGCATCACCGCTGTCTTATATCGAAGGCGTTTCCCAGGTTCCGCGTGAAGCGAGCCTGGCTGATATGTGCCGCATCAAAATGGATTTCATTGCCGCAACCCGGCGCGCCGCGGAGGCCGGTTTCGACTGGCTGGAATTCCACTGTGCTCATGGTTACCTGATGTCGAGCTTCATTTCGCCGCTGACCAACCGGCGCCTGGATGAGTATGGCGGCTCGCTCGTCAATCGCTGTCGTTTTCCAGTGGAGGTCTTTGTCGCCATGCGCGCGGTCTGGCCCAAGGACCGTCCCATGAGCGTCCGTATTTCTGCCAACGACTGGGTGCCGGGCGGCCTCACTCCTGAAGACGCAGCTGGAGTCGCACGCTTCTTCAAGGAAGCAGGCGCAGACGTAATTGACTGCTCCTCCGGCCAGGTAAGCAAGGCGGAGAAACCGGTCTATGGGCGAATGTTCCAGGTGCCGTTTGCCGACCTTATTCGCAATGAGGTGGGAATACCCACGATTGCTGTGGGCAACATTTTTGAGGGCGATCATGTGAACACGATTATTGCGTCCGGGCGTGCTGACCTGTGCGCAATTGCTCGCCCGCACCTTGCCGATCCGGCATGGACATTGCACGAGGCAGCGAAACAGGGCTTCGCGGACATCACGTGGCCCAAGCAGTACCTGGCAGGCAAGCAGCAACTGGAAAGGAATCTGGCACGCGCCCAGCTCATGCTGCAGGTGTGAATCTTTATATTTTTTTGAAAAATGGCAGGTTCAGCAACAATCCGAAAGCGTTCTGTGCACAATGAGGCGCCTGCGGCTGCACTGGATCTTGAGACTCGCGCCAAGAAAGAGGACCACCAGGCTCTGCGGCTCTGGCTGCGGTTGCTTTCCTGCACCGTGCGCGTTGAGAACCAGATCCGTTTGCGCCTTCGTCGCGAATTCAACACGACTCTGCCGCGCTTTGATCTCATGGCACAGCTGGAACGATGCGCGGGTGGGCTGCGTATGAGTGAGCTGTCGCAGCGACTGATGGTTTCAGGAGGAAACGTCACCGGAATCACCGATCAGCTGGAGCGCGAAGGGCTTGTGCTGCGTACGCGCCATCCCGGAGACCGTCGCGCTTACACCGTGAAGCTGACGGAGACCGGCTTCAGGCGCTTCCGGGAAATGGCGGCGCGACACGAGGAGTGGATGATTGAGCTTCTGGGCGGTCTCAGTAACCATGAAAAGGACATCATGATCAAAGAGCTGGGGAAACTGAAGGCGCACATCAACAGTGAAAATCCGGTTCTGGTTCGGGGGAGATACTGATGACGGAAGCGCCCACGGGACAACAACCTTCAATTTCCGGCAACCAGCTGGCAGGCTACGCGGCCAAACACTTCCAATACGCCGTCAAGAACCGCGTCGCCTGCATTACCCTTGACCGTCCCGAACGAAAGAATCCTCTCACCTTCGACTCTTACGCTGAGCTCCGCGATCTTTTCCGTGCTTTTGCCCTTGCGGCGGACATCAAGGCCGTGGTGCTGACCGGCGCCGGCGAGAATTTCTGTTCCGGCGGCGACGTGCATGAGATTATTGGTCCCCTGACTAAACTGGATATGCCCGGGCTGCTCGCGTTCACGCGCATGACCGGCGATCTGGTGAAAACAATGCGCGGATGCCCGCAGCCAATTATCGCGGCGGTGGATGGAGTCTGTGCAGGCGCTGGTGCGATTCTGGCCATGGCTTCTGATATCCGCCTGGGTACTGCGCGGACCAAAACAGCGTTCCTGTTTACACGCGTAGGGCTTGCCGGGTGCG
>JBLMYN010000114.1:0-3265 GCA_050258305.1 Actinomycetota bacterium | reverse complement strand
CAAGGACCTGATTTTCCGGGCAGCCTACCGCATTACCGGGAACTCAAGCGACGCTGAAGACGTGCTGCAGTCCGTCTTTCTGCGGCTGGTTCGGCATCAGGATGTTGCGGTTATTTCCAACCTCGCGGCCTATCTGCACAGGTCGGCTGTGAACGCCGCGCTGGATCTGTTGCGGACCCGGAAGGACGCACAAACAGTTTCCCTGGACGTTGACCCCCAATCCCCGCAGTTGACCACGGCGGGTACGGCGGCACGCGCCACGGAGCTGCGCGACTGGCTGCGCCAGGCGCTGGCCCGGCTGAACCCACGATGGGCAGAGATGTTTGTACTTCGCTTTGTGGAAGACTTCAGCAACCGGGAAATTGCGGGCATGATGAAAACGTCCCCGGCGGTGGTTGCTGTGGTGCTGCATCGTACGCGTGCTCAATTAAAGAAGGACTTTAAGTCCGCGAAGGCGAGGGGAACACAATGAAGCATCAGGACAACAATCCGCAAAACATGCTCGAGCAGGCACTCGCAGCGGTTCGCAGTGATCAGCCGGAGCCTGAGGCCATGCGTGCGGCAGGCGAGCGCGTGTGGCATCAGTTGGACCAGAGCGGAACCGCGGTGCTTAGCGGCGAATCGATTCGCGGTTGCGCTGACGTCCGCGCTCTCCTGGTGCAATACCGCAATGGCGAATTGAGCGCAGCAAGGCGGCTGCTGGTTGGCGCCCACCTGAATGAATGTGTGGAATGCCGCAGGGAAGCCGAGGGCAGCGGCGCCAGGGCGCCGGCGGCCTGGAACCAGCAGCTACCTCGTGCAACAAGCCATAGTTTCCGTTACGCCATGGTTGCGGCGGCGGTGGTGGTGTTTGCCGTCGCAGGCTACTTTGCCGCAGGCAGGTTCTTTGCGGGGCCGGCCGGAATGCGGGCGCGCGTCGAATCATTCAATGGCGTGTTGCTCCGGGTTGGCATGAGCGGTGAGCAAGCGTTGAAGACCGGGGACGAACTGGACGAGGGCGATGATGTCCGCACAGGAGCAGGCTCGCACGCTGTGTTGCGTTTGCGCGACGGTTCACTGGTGGAGATGAACGAGCGATCGCAGTTTGGCGTATCCATGGGCCGCAGGGACACCACGATTCATCTTGATCGCGGCAAGATCATTGTGCAGGCAGCCCGGCGAAATACAGGCCATCTGTACGTAACAGCGCACGATCTGAAGGTCTCAGTGACCGGTACGGTCTTTTCCGTGAACCACGGCATCAAGGGATCGCGCGTTTCCGTGATTGAAGGCGAAGTACACGTGGCGGGCACGGGCTCGAACGGACTGCTCCGGAACGCGGTTCTCCATCCCGGTCAGCAGATGACCACGGATGCCGCCGAACCGGTGCCTGTGAAGCAGGAGATTGCCTGGAGCCACAACCTGGACAAGCATCTGGCGCTTTTGGCGGAGTTCGCCCACCTCGGCAACAAGTTGCAGACGGTCGAGATGCCGGGGCTTCGTTATGAGAGCAAGTTGCTGCCGTATCTGCCCGGCAATACCGCGTTATTCGCCAGCATTCCCAATCTGGGTGACGCCGTGCAACAGGCCAACCAGATGTTTCAGCAGGAATTGCAGGCCAGTTCCGTACTGAACGAATGGTGGCGGCAGGCACAGTCGCGCGGACGGGGTCCTGACCTGAACCAGATCGTTGCTGAGATTCACTCTTTGAGCCAATACATCGGCAATGAGATCGTATTTTCCGTGGCGATTCAGGAAGGCCAGGGAACGCCGCTGGTAGCGGCACAAGTGCAGCAGCCGGGATTGAAGGACTTCATCCAGCAGGAGATTGCCGCGAGGACGGGTAGTTCGCATCCTGGTGGTATTCGCATATTGGATGAGGCCGACCTTGCGACTGTCAGCCCACGGAGGGGCTCTGCGTTGCTGATGCTGGTGCGGCCTGACTTCGTCGCTGCTTCAGAAGATATTGCTGCGCTCAGGCAGTTCAATGACGCGCTGAATCATGCTGGCAGCGGTTTTGCCGCAACGCCTTTTGGCCAGCGCATTCTTACGGAGTACCAGAACGGCGCAGGTTTGCTGTTCGCCGCCAACCTGGGAGCCATGACGGCCGAGCGCAGGGCCAGGCATCCCAGCGCTCATCGTGATGAAAACTTCGCAAAGACGGGGCTGGCTGACGTCCAGTACCTTGTGGCGGAGCGCAAAGAAGTTGCTGGTGAGCCGCTCAACCATGCTGAACTGAGTTTTAACGGACCGCGACACGGGCTGGCGTCATGGCTGGCCGCGCCCGCGCCCATCGGCGGTCTGGACTTTGTCTCCAAAGATGCCGGCGCCGCCGTGGCCTTTGTTGCAAAGAGCCCGTCGCAGATGCTGGACGATATTCTGAACATTGCTGGAGCCAAAGGACAAGCCAATCTTGCCAGGGGAGAATCAGAGTTGGGGATTCAGCTTCATCAGGATCTGGCAGATACACTCGGCGGCGAAGTCACATTTGCCCTGGATGGCCCAATCCTGCCCACCCCCTCGTGGAAGGTTATTCTGGAGGTCTACAACCCCGGCCGGCTGCAATCGACCATCGAACAGTTGATCAATGATGCGAACAGTCATGCCAAAGATCCGCAGCACAAGCTCACACTTGCTCAGGAAACGGTCGACGGGCTTACGTATTACACTCTCCAGGCAATCGGCGGCAGGAGGCCGGTGGAGGTTAACTACACCTTCAGCGACGGCTATCTGATCGCGGCGCCAAGCCGGGCTCTGGTTATGAACGCTCTTGCTGTGCACCAGAGTGGAAATTCTCTGAGTCATTCGAGTGAATTCCGCAGCCTGCTGCCTCAGGACCAGCACACGGACGTTTCGGCCTTGATGTATCAGAATCTGGCGCCGGTTGTGGGTCCTGTGATGTCACAACTCACGCCCGCGCAGTTGCAATCGCTGCAACAGCTTGCGGCGGAAACCAAACCCAGCGTGGTATGCGCGTACGGCGAACCGAATTCCGTTCGCGTGGCCAGCAACAGCCGCTTCTTCGGGCTGGACCTGAACACTCTGACGCTGTCTACGCTTTTACGGTTAACTCACCCAGCGGGAGCGCCGGCGGCGCGCTCGCTGAGAGAATAGGGGCCGAATGGAGCCGGTCATTGAACTCGAAAACCTGCAGGTAAAGCTGGGTCCACGGATCATTCTTGACCGGCTGAACGGAACTCTCTCCGGACGCTGTATCGGTTTGCTCGGACCCAATGGTTCGGGCAAATCGACACTCATCAACACCTTGCTCGGTTTTTATCAGCCT
>JBLMYN010000113.1:0-3067 GCA_050258305.1 Actinomycetota bacterium | reverse complement strand
GTCGAGCCACATATCCTTTTGAAAATCTCCACCCACGCTCAAATAAAACTTTTCACCGCGCGGAGTACACAGGAAGCCGTTGCCAGTCACGTGCCTGGGGCCAAGAGTTCTGCCCACTTTGGGGGAAAACCACAGGTAGAGCACGTAGTCGCCGCCCGCCCTGCTGGAATGCATCCTTCCCACACCCTGCCACGTGGGAATCACGTGAAAACGGCCGCCCATAAAAAATCCCCAGGGAGTGAGAAGGGCGGGGAGTCCCACGCCCACAATGGCGAGGAGAATGAGCAGAACGATCCACTGCTTCTTGCCCGTAAGAGGCTTCATGAATTTACCTGCTTATTGTTTGGTGTTGTGCGAAGAGTGTAACGTAGAAGCCGGTCAAAGTCTCAGGAATTTAAGCCACCTTCGGGCAGAGCACTTCCGTGTTCTCTCTTTTGGTCCGCCTCTCTCACGGCCATCACCCCAGCTTGCCTTCCAGCTCCGCCCAGCGGGCATAGAGCTCGTCCACGGCTTTCTGCGCCAGTTCGAGTTCTGCATGGGCTTCCACGAGACGAGCCGCATCAGTGGCGATGGCCGGATCTTCCGCAGCGGCTTTCTTCTGCTGCAGAACTTCTTCGGCTTCGGCGATGCGCGGTTCGATGGTGGAATACTCGCGCGCTTCGATATAGGAGAGTTTCTTTCTTCCCGGCTCCGATGCACGCGCTGCTCCTGGACCGCCGGAGCGAGCCTGAGCATCTGCACTGCCGGGGTGGAGCAGGCCTTCCGGCCTGCGGCCAGCAGCGGCTTTCTCTCCCCCTTCAGCCACTGAAGTTCTTTCCTCTTCCATCCAGGCTTCCCACTGTGAATAGTCGGCAAAGACGCCGGAGTGGCTTTCTCCATCCAGCCCCAACACCACATTCGAGATCCGGTCGAGCATGTAGCGGTCATGCGTGACCAGAACCAGCGCGCCGGGAAATTCGAGCAGGCTCTCTTCCAGAATTTCCAGCGTAGGGATGTCGAGGTCATTGGTTGGTTCGTCCAGCAGCAGAACATCCGCGGGCTGGAGCATGAGCTGCGCAATCAGCACGCGCGCTCGCTCGCCGCCGGAAAGCCGGCCCACCGGCTGGTTCAACTGTTCGCTGGTAAAGAGAAAGCGCGACGCCCAGCCGGCCACGTGGATGACACGGTCCTGATAGATCACGGAATCACCTTCAGGCGCCAGAGCGCGCCGCAGGGTAATGTCCGGATCAAGTGGCCGGTTCTGGTCAAAATATACGATGCGCAGAAACTCCGCCCGGCGGATTTCTCCCCCGGCGGGCTCAAGTTCACCTTTGAGCAGGCGCAGCAGCGTGGTTTTTCCGCTGCCATTCGGCCCCACAAGCCCAACACGCTTGCCTGCGGTAAGAAGGAAATTCAGGTTGCGAAACAGGACCCTTCCGCCAATTTCGTAACTCAGGCGCTCGAGTTCGATCAGCCGTTTGGTCTTCCGCTCCGTCGCGGAAAAGTCAATGTCGGCGCTCGCGCTGCGGGTACGCTCGTTAAGGTCAGTGAGTTCGCTGATCAGGGCATTGGCCTTGTCAATGCGCGCTTTCGCCTTGCGCGTACGGGCTTTGGCGCCGCGCCTGAGCCATTCGATTTCACGGCGCACGCGGTTTTCCAGGGCCTCCTGGTGGCGCGCCTGCGCGTGCAGAAACTCTTCTTTCTTTTCGAGAAACGCGGTGTAGTTTCCGGGCACGGCCAGCAACCCGTCGGGATAAGCACGGCTCAGCTCCACCATCTCCGTGGCAACGTTCTCCAGAAAATAGCGATCATGACTGACGACCACGCAAGCGAAACTGGCAGAAGCCAGGAGCTCTTCCAGCCACTCAATGCCTTCGAGATCGAGATGGTTCGTGGGCTCGTCAAGCAGCAGGACGTCCGGTTGCTGCACCAGGGCTTCGACAATCGCCAGGCGCTTGCGCCAGCCGCCGGAAAGGGAGGCTGCAAGGGCTGAGAAATCCTCGAAGCCGGCGCGGCCCAGCGATTCCACCACCCTTCCCTCTCGCTCTTCCGCCGCCGCTCCGGCCCGCGCGAGGGCCTGCTCAATCACGGACCGCACCGTGTTGCCAGGTGCAAACACAGACTCCTGTTCCACGTACGCCAGCCGGGTGCGCTTGCGGGTGGCCACTTCGCCCGAATCGGGCTCCAGCTCGCCGGCAAGAATCCGCAGCAGGGTTGATTTCCCGGAGCCATTTGGTCCGATCAGTCCAATGCGGTCGTCTTCGAGCACCGTGAAATTCAAGTGCTCGAAGAGAGGTGCGGCGCCGAATTGTTTGCTGATGTCGCGGGCGTTGATGATGGGCGGCATAGCGGAACAATTTTCAGGATAGCAGAGGCAATCATGCCGGCCGCTTTTGCCGGGCGCGGGGAAGTCTCATTAAGAGATTAGATTTACTAATTCTGTTCAGAAAAGGGCCGGCTTTCGGGTATCATTTTGACCTCAAAACAGGCAGGCATTATGAAGCTTCCGGGTGAAACCTCAAAGCTGCTTGCGCTCAAGAATGCCGCCGAAGCGGAATTGAATGAGCGCTTCGCGGAGATCTTTGAGGCCCACCGGGCGCTTGCATTCATGGAGCGCCGCGATCAGCTCTTCCGCGAGCACTGGACGCCGGAACTTGCCGCCTCGCGTTACCGGTTTTCCGGCTTTGAAATCAGCAGCAAGCAGGTTGTGCTGCATGGAACCGAAGTGGCCTTCGGGTTCCATTACAACATCAGCATTTCTTTTCCCAGCGAACTGGTGGACCAGCCCGCGGCCATTCAATCCTACTTCGAGCAAAAATACGCGGAAGCCGCAGCTCAGCCGCAGCCAGCGAGTGAACCCAGTCCGTCATCGCCGGCATCCAGTCCTCCAGAAACCGGGGCCGCCTGATCCCGCCGAATCCGCTGTTGTGACGACCGTCACGCGCAACCGTTAGCTTTTAAGTTAAACTTGAATGGTTGACGTGCCTTCGCAAATCCGTTTGCGTACTGATGGCGGCCATGTTGTTATCATCGCCGCTGCTGGCATCCGTTTCGCCCGCAATGGAAATGGACGGACACTCGAAGCAGT
>JBLMYN010000112.1:0-3250 GCA_050258305.1 Actinomycetota bacterium | reverse complement strand
GCTCGGGCATTTCGCGTAACTCCATGATGCTGGCGTTCGTGAGGTAGCTGACAGAATCCAGTCCCTGGAGAACGGGAATCGAAGGGCGCGCACCCGTGTTAATGAAGATTCGTTCGCTTTCGAGCGAATCGCCGTTGACACGAACTTTGCGGGGCGACTCAAACCTTGCCGGTCCCCGGTACAAACGCAACGACTTTCGTGCATTCACCTTGCTCTGTTGCCCGGCCCTGAAGCTCTGAACTATCTTTTCCTTTCTGGCCACGACGGCAGGAAGATCGATGCTCACCGCAGAGGCGCGCACGCCCCAACGCACCGCGTTGCGGGCATAATGGGCCACCTGCGCGCTGTGAACCATTGTCTTTGTCGGCGTACATCCGGTGTTGATGCAGGTCCCACCCAAGTGCGATTTTTCAATCAGAGCCACATTCCATCCCTGATCCGCCAGTTTTTGCGAAAGCGGGTTGCCTCCCTGGCCGGACCCGATCACTATCGCGTCATACTTCATCCCGCCTCCCTTTTACCCAAGTCGCCTCAGCAAGTGATCGCCCACGCGGAGCGCGTTGGCCATAACGGTCAGTGCCGGGTTCACAGCTCCGCTGGTGGGGAAGAAGCTTGCGTCCACAACGTAAAGATTATCTACATCGTGAGCTTTGCAGTTCGGATCCAGCGCAGAAGTTCTGGGGTCATGGCCAAATCGGATCGTGCCGTTCTGGTGCGCCACGCCGGCAAGCGGAATTCGCTGGCCCACGTAAAGATTCCTGGAAAAAAGACCCTGGTGGCAATCGTGTCCGTGTATGGAGCATTTGGTTTGCTGTTTCATCAGACTTTGGAGCTTGGCGATGAGCCGTTTGTGGCCCTCTTCATTGTTGGGCTTGTAAGCCAGAACGATAGTTCCGTTGCGGTCAACGGATACTCGATTGTTCGGATCAGGCAAGTCCTCCGAGGTAAGCCAGAAGTCCAGTGAATGCGTAGCCATCAGTTCGAGCGTGAACCCGGGTGCAATCGCTGGTGCCCCGGCCTTGAGCGTTTCACGGTCCAGCTTGCCGACAAATGAAATATGGCCCATCGGATATTCCCATTCCTTCGAACCGAAATAGAAATCGTTCACGGAGAGAGTTTTCTGGAAAATCGTGGGGTTCGGGCACTTGGAGATCGCCATCAGGACAGAGTTTACGTGTCCCATGTAATGGCGGCCCACCACACCCGAACAGTTGGCAAGGCCTTGTGGATGCCGGTCGTTGGCAGAGCGCAAAAGTAGCGCGGCGGAGTTGATGGCTCCACATGAGACCACGATAACATCAGCGGAGTATGTTTCTGTGGTCCCGTTCTGCACGACCTGCACGGCTGTCACTTTGCGCCCCGAAGAGTCTGTCTGCAGTTGAGAAACAAAAGCATTGGTGAGGAGGCTGACGTTGGAATGCTCGAGTGCCGGATCCACGCTGACCACTTGCGCGTCTGCTTTGGCGTAGACCAGGCACGGAAAACCGTCACAGGTGCTGCAGCGGATACACTTGCTGGCGTGCGGATTCTTCTCATCCAGCATTACACCAAGCGGCGTATGAAACGGACGCAAGCCGTGGCGGGCAAAATCATCGCTGAGCTGCTGAATCCGAGGCTCATGGGTGACCGGGGGATGGGGAAAAGGACTTCCGGCAGGAGGTTCCGTCGGGTCCTCTCCCCGCTGGCCGTGGACATGATAGAGCTGCTCGGCCTTGGCATAATACGGTTCGAGCTCTTCATAAGTGATCGGCCAGGCCGGAGAGATCCCGCCATGGTGTCGTATCTCGCCAAAGTCCTCTTTGCGCAGGCGGAACAGTGCGGCGCCGTAAAATTTTGTGTTGCCCCCGACGTAATAGTTTGTGTGGGGGTGGAGCGCCTCGCCGTTACTGGTTTTCCATGTTTCCTTGGTCTGGTACCGCCCTTCAGCATTCACGGCTTTAGGACTCCAATTGTTCTTTTCCCGAGGAACGTAACCGCCGCGTTCAAGAAGCAGGATCCGTTTGCCCGATGGAGCGAGACGGTGGGCCAGCGTGCCGCCGCCCGCGCCCGAGCCGATGATAATGACATCATAGTGGCCATTGGTTGACATGGTTTCCTCCAAGGCGATATACGCAAATTCAGTTGAAAAAACCCATCAGAGTGTCTCCCCCGCGGGCATCATGGAAAGTGCCTGTCTCTTCTTGTACCCACAATGGAAGATGCACCTCTTGTCGTTTGCGTGATGGAGCTTTGCGCAAATGACCGAGGATTCTCCCTTGAGCCATAAGTAGATTTCCGCCGCGGCCAACATTCCGATCGCAGGGGCTGTGAAATAAACCCAGAGGGCTGCCCAATGGTGCGCCGGAAACGCCGAGCCCAGTGTTCGCGCGGGATTCATGCTCATCCCGGAGAGGGGAGATTCTACAGTGATGAATGCCGCAACAAGGATGCCAGCGAAAATCCCCGTGAAGCGCCCCAGATGCCGGCTGTTCGTAACGTTCAGAATCATGGACATAAGCAAGAAGGTGATGAATAATTCCGCGAAAAATGCCACCAAGGCCCCACGCGGGCCGGGCAGAGTGGCGGCATAGTCCACATCCGGGTGCGCGAGTACGCTTCTTAGCAACAGGGCCGAGATCAGAACTCCAGCGAGGCCACCCGCGAATTGGAAAAGGGCGTAAAAGCACGCGTCCCAAAATTCAATCTTCCCCAGTCTGTAGAAGGTCAAAGTGACCACAGGATTTAAGTGCGCTCCAGACTGTTTTCCCCACGGCGAGTAAACGATGGCAATCAATGTCAGACCCATGGCCCCGCCAGTGAAGATCCGCCGAAGGACCGGATCGGGAATCGCCCCCCGAAGCGGAGAAGCTGGATGCCACAAAATCACAGTGAAGACGCAGGCCGAAACCATGAACAGCCCCAGCCCTGCCGCCTCCATTAAATATTCGGGCCAATGCTGTCTTACCGCTTCCAACATGCGTTCCCTTTCTTCAAAACTGAGGCCTGTCGAAATGCAAGCTGAATTTGCTCCCGCTATTCATGCTTAACGAGTGACAACCTCTCGAATAGGCCGCGTTCGAGGCTGATTCTCGATTTGTGACACAGAGGGCGCGCGGAGGGAAATGTACTGGACAAGGTCCTTGGAAAACAGCAGGTCAAGAGTCCAGTCCAGAGCAACGCGTACCTTCTTTTCAAATCGCGGTAATTTGCTCAAGTAAATCGTCCGCCACAACCACCAGGCAATGAAACCGGAGAAGTTAACCCCGAAAAT
>JBLMYN010000111.1:0-16470 GCA_050258305.1 Actinomycetota bacterium | reverse complement strand
CGGGATAATCCACCCGCACAACGTCGTAGGTGACCGGCGTATCCAGCTTCACATCATCCAGGCCGTAGCGGACCGGGTTCTTGGACATGATGATCATTGCCAGGATGATGGGGACGTAATTCTTGGTCTCGGCGGGCAGAACGTTGCGCTTGTAGAGTTCCCAGAAATCCGCGTATCCGGTGCGCCTGACTGCCTGCTGGACATTGCCGGGTCCCGAGTTATACGCCGCCATGGCCAGATACCAGTCGCCAAATTCGTTATGAAGGTCCTTGAGGTGACGGGCGGCCGCGCGGGTAGCTTTTTCCGGGTCCTGGCGGTCATCGACCCACCAACTGCGATGAAGGCCATAACCATCGCCGCGGCTGGCCATGAATTGCCACATACCGCGAGCGCGGGCACGGGAAAGGGCCAGAGGCTTGAATCCTGATTCGGCCTGCGCCAGGTAAATCAGATCCTGGGGTATGCCTTCCTGCTTGAAAATCCGCTCAATCATGTCACGATATTTGCCTGAACGCGCCAGCGCGTTTTCGAAGGTCGCCTTACCCCGGGTGGAAAAGTAGTTAATATAGCTGGCTACGTAATCGTTCATCATCAGCGGCAGGTCTGACTGAATCATCGGAAGGTCGGCTTCTGCCTTTGCTTTCACGTTAGGGTCGACCGGGAAGGTCACAGAATTGGCTTCGTCAATCGGCGCGGGCTCGGAGCTCTCCTCGCTGAAGCCGTCTCCCTGCTTGAAAGCCTCCATCTCCAGCTTGTTGATCTCTTCCGTGATCTTGTCGAATTCATTCTGCAGCCGGTCATCAGATTTGATGCCCACCGGACCTTGCATGAGAAGATCCACGGCGTGGTTGAAGTTCTTCTTGGCCATGTCGAGATGTCCGGCGTTGTACTCTTCAAGCCCTTTCGTATAGGCCTTGTCCGCTTCCGCCACGGTGGCGGTAACAGGATCAGGAGTTTGCGGTTCCGCCTGCTGCTGTGGGGCCTGCTCGGGCCGGGATGCCGGGCTGGGCGAGGCCGCCGCTGTCTGTTGCTCCTGCATGGCAGGAGCTATGGCCTGGGGCGCAGGCTGGGCTGTTTTCTTCAGTTCCTTGCCCCCGCAGGAGGCGAGGACCAAAACGGCAGCGCTGAGCGCCATGCCGGACAAGCGCTGGCGGGTGGGAGTATTCAAAAGCAGCATTCCCATCATCATACCTGTTCTTTGCCGAGAATTCCTCGCCAATGGCAGCCTGGGAATTCACGCACCGTTCTGTGCCAAGCCGTTGATTGCCAAGCACATACAAAGAAAAAGGCCCCGAAAATGAATTTCGAGGCCTGATTACTTTGAGGTTACTACCAGCTCAATTTTGCGCCGAACTGGAACTGCCGCGGGTCAAATGCCGCCGTGGGCTGACCCGCCTCGGTGTAGAGCGAGTTCACATCGGCCACGTTGAACCGATTGACGAAATTGAATACATCCATGGAGCCTTCCAGCTTCATGCGTTCGCTCAGGTCGATGGTTTTCGCCAGACGCATATCGGTGAAGATGGTCATCGGGCGCGTGCCGGCGTTGCGGCCCAGGTTGCCGTCCAGCGAGCCGGTGAATACCCCATCCAGCGGATTGGCATCCACGAAGCACGGGATCTGGAAAGCTCCCGTCGGTGACGCCTTGGACGCGACGGTCGGGAACCCGCAGGCATTCGTGGGCGTTCCCGGAGCTACCGCGTTGGGCCGGTCAGTGGAAGTGCTGAAGTTGAAGTTCTGGTCTGTGGCCGTCACGATGTTGAACGGACGCCCGGAGCTGAACTCGATGATGGGAGCCACGGTCCAGTTGCTGATCAATTTGCTCCAGAAGCTGTCTCCGCCCACCTTTCCGTTCTGGTAAATGCCGCTGAATACAAAGCGGTGACGCTGGTCGAAAGTGGAGTTCGCCCGCTCCAGGTCAGGACGCAGGTCGTTTTGCGGCGAGAGCAGCGTCTGCAAATCAGTGGAGTCGTCAATGGAGTGCGACCAGGTGTAAGAACCCAGAAATTCAAAGTGGTTGCGCATGCGCTTGCGCAGGTTCACCGTGAGGCCGTGGTACACCGAGCTGCCGTTGGAGAAATTGGCCACCATGTCACTGAACGGCACCGGCACTCCCAGCCCGAGCCCGTACTGCTGTGAGATGGCGCTGACGATTGGCGCACAGGCGGCCAGCACCTGGGCAAAAGACGGATTGGGTCCCGATTTGCGGAAGAAGCTCATGGCCGCAGGCGAGATCCATGCTCCCGAGGGTCCCACGCCGCAGGGAACCGTTGGCGTTCCTGCTGCCAGAGGGTTGCTCACCGTGGGCTGGCTGTTGGCAAGCGCCCAGGCGTTGAATCTCTCCCAATTCTCAATTAATGCCTGTGGGTTGGTCGGGTTGGCGTTAATGGGACGGTTCAGATGGTGCCCACCGGTAAAGTTGTAAGCCACGCTGAGCGCTATATCGTGCCCAAGATCATGCTCGATGGAGAAGCTTCCCTGTTCGGCGTAGCCGTACTGGAAGTTCTTCCCCGTGGGGAAACCAAACGGCTGCGAGATGAGCGGGATGGGAGTCCCTCCCGGCCCGGCGGTCAGGTATTGCTGGGCATTCAGAATCGACGGCGCATTCGGCGTAGGATCAAAGCGCTGTTGTGAATCAATAAAGTTGAACGCCTGCGCCAGGCCCGGGGGCAGGCAGTTGCCCACGCCAAGCAGTCCCTGGAATGCATTGGTAGCATTCAGGTTGAGCGCGGCGGCCGGAGAGGGAGCTGCGGTAGGATCGCAGGGCGAGCCGCCAAACAGGATGAACTGCGGCGCCTGGCTGCCGTCGGCCACGTCAGAATCGAAGGCCAGCGCGAGCAGCGGGTGATCGTAGAAGATCCCGTAGGAACCGCGCACCACGGTGTTTCCGTTCCCCTTGGGATCAAACGCGAAGCCTATGCGCGGGGCCACGTTGTTGCTGTCACGCGGAATGCCCTGCGTAATATTCAACGCATCCTGCGCCTGCTGTGAGAGAGCGTTCACAGCCGGGAATACCGGCGTCAACTCGTAGTCGTAGCGGACGCCATAGTTCAGGGTCAGATGGGAATTCATCTGCCAGGAGTCCTGCAGAAAATATCCCATGGTGTTGATTGTGAACGAATCGTGCGGGTTGCCGATTCCCTGAATGAAGACCTGGGGTATACCCAGACCATATGCCTGTACGGCGGAAAAGTTTGGGGCTCCGGCGAAGGCCGGGCTCAGGCTGGTGGCGCTCAATTCGCCGAAATTGTAGATGCCGCCAAAGTTCACCGTGAAGTCGGCAGTAATCGGCAGGTGGTTATAGTCCACTCCAAACTTCACGTTGTGGCGGCCATGCACCCAGGAGAAGTTATCGCTGAGCTGATGGCGCTGCTCAACGCGGTTGACAAACGAGAACGGCTCGCGGCCAAAGAAGGCGAATCCGGGTATGTTCACCGCCACGTCGCCGCCGCCCACGCCGCGTGAGAAGTTGTACAACAGGCTGCGCCGCGAATACTGGTAACGCAGATCATTGATCTTGGTCTGGCCGATGATCCAGGTGTCCTGCGCCCCGATGCTCTTGTCATGGTAGTCCTGCGTCGAGGTGCGCGAGAACGCATTCTGGCCGAAGTCCTGGTTCTGCGCATTCACCTGGATTCCCGTGACATCGCTCGGGCTGTAACCGCCTCGAATCATGAGTTGGTTGTTCTCGCTGAATTTGTGGTCCAGGCGCAGAGAATACAGGTCCGTAGCCTCGGATACCGGATAGTTGCCCACCTGGCTCAGCAGGTTATGAAACGAGGCCGGCAGCGGCGCGCCGGTTGTCGGGAAAAAGCCCAGAGGGCCAGGTGTGCCCGGAACTCCAGCCAGCGCGACCCCGGCGCCACCCGCTGCCAGCTGGGCGTAAGCCGCCGACAAGGGACTCACCGGAACTGTGGCAAGGAACTGTGCCTGATCTGGTGTCACCAGTGACCCGGCAGGCAGCCCGAAGCTCGCCGCGTTCGCCAGCGGAACCAGGCCGAAGTTGTTTTGTCCAATGGTTGAAAATCCGGTTTCCTGCCGGCGCGTAGTTTCAAATGAGAAGTAATAGTAAGTGCGGTCTTTCTTGATCGGGCCGCCAAAGGCGACTCCTGCCTGCGCTCGCGTGTATGCCGGATCCGGCGTGTTGCTGAAGGGGTTTACCGCCTGGATCTTGCGGTTGCGCAGGTATCCGAATACGGAGCCATGAAAATCGTTGGTGCCCGACTTGGTAATGATGTTGATCACGCCGCCGGATGCGCGGCCATACTCGGCCTGATAACCGTTGGTAAGGATCTGAAATTCCTGCACGCCCTCCTGCGAAACTGTCGAGCGGATGCCGTTTACGGAATTGTCCACCGCATCCATGCCGTCGACGTTCACCGCGTTCGAGCGCGCGCGCTGGCCGCCGAAGTTCAATCCTGAGGTGGGGGCCGCGCCAATGCTGGGCGCCACGTCGCGCTGCAACTGCGAATTGGTCAGCGAGAAGTTGACGTAGTTGCGTCCATTGATCGGCAGGTTCTCGATGCGGCGCTGGCCGATGGTTGTGCTGGTGGAGCTCTTGGAAGTTTCAATGAGCTGTGGCTCGCCGGTAACCGTGATTTCGGTCTGCGCCGTGGCCAGTTGCATGGTGATCGGATACTGAGCGGCCTGTCCGACCGTCAGCGTCACGCGATCCGCCACGTACTTGGCGAAGCCTTTCGCCTTCACTGTCAACGTGTATTGGGCAGGAGGGACGGATAGCAGATTGTATTGGCCCGCTGCATCCGTTTCCGCCGAGCGTGTGATGTTCTTGGCGGGATCGTGGAGGCTGACGGTTGCTCCCTGTATAACTGCTCCGTTGGGGTCCTTGACCACACCGTGCAGCTCGGCGGTAGCGGCTGACTGCGCGAAAACAGAAGCGGAGATCATGATGATCGACAGCAGAAATGGCAAGCGCTGAATCATTTTCATTTGCAATGTGGCTCCTCACCCCATGCGGCTACGTGCGGTCTAAATTTTTGCAGATGGGTGGACGGTGGGCTTTTTATCATTGAGCAGCTACAAAGGCAAGACGAGATTTCGCTTAGGGATAACGATGATGGCTCTAGCCCCTCCGGGTGCCTCCCAAAGGTTCCAGCACCGATGAGCGAAAAATAGAAGAAACTTGATGGCCCGTTGCGTTGTGTCCGGAAAGCGACCCCCTGCGTTGCTGACCCGCCGTGGTCAGTGCTTGTTTACCTGCTGAACCAGCACGTCTTCCCCCGGCTTGAGATAGCTTTTTTTTCGGAACCACTCTTCCATCGCCGTTTGCAGCCGCTCCAGCGGCACTTTTGCGCCGATCTCCATCAGCCCTTCAGAGACCGGCAGCGTATCGTCAAAAATGGGATCGTTGGTGAAATTGCGCATGGCGAAATTGTCCAACCATTTCAACGGGCAGGGTTGATTGCCGCTCCGGGTTCCATAGCGCACGCTGATCTTCCGCGAGTACACGCCTTTTACACACCTCAGTTGTGCATTGTAACTCCGGCTTTGCGGTGCTTTAAGGGGCAGCAATCCCTTCCACGGCATCCGGTCAGAACGCCGGTTTGAACTGCCGGAGCACCGTTTTGCTCCTTGTTTGGGCAGGAAATCAGGGGTCTCGTTCCACTTTGGGATGAAGAACTGCTAATTTTTGGGGGCCATGGTCTTAGGTAACCCCCAAAACTGCAACGCATGGCGCATCCTAATCACCATACTATTGTAAGGAAGAGGTCTGATCCTCTATACAAATATGCGAAGCGAAGACGGCACTCATCGGGACATCGGCACGCTGGTCAATCATTTGAAAGAGCTAACTGCGGAACTGAACTCCGTGCACAACGAACTTTACTGGCTTGCCATGGAAGCTCAGGACGGAGGAACCAGGGATATTCCCGCCACGCTGAACGTGGCCTTGCTCGCCGAATTCAAGGGCGCTGTCGACAACATGCGCCTTCTGTTATGGAAGTATATTGAAACTTCTTCCGTACTCGATCCCGAATCCATGCAGGAAGGAATGGAAGCAGAACGTCTGCGCCGCGTCACTGAATTTCTGCAATTGCTGCGCAACCGTCTCGGCCACACAACCAACGAGCAGCCGGTCTCTTTCATTGAGCGTATCAGCGCCGCCTTAAAAGAAAAGATCAAAGACCCGCGGGCCGCGTAAGGCAACATCTCACGACGATTGCAAATAAAGATCCCTCGCTCAAGGCGAGGGATCTTTGCCAATCCGACTTGATCTTTACTTCCTGCCCGGGCCCGCGGCACGGACGCTCTCCGGAACATCGAATTTTTCAAAGTTCTTGGCGAAGCGTGCAGCCAGGTCGGCGGCGGCCCTGTCATAAGCAGCCTTGTCTTTCCAGGCGTCACGCGCATGCAGGAACTCCGCAGGAACTCCCGGCACTGATTTCGGGATGCTCAGTCCGAATGCGGGGTCGAGTTCGAATTCCACGTCTTTCAGCTTGCCTTCAATGGCGGCATTCACCATGGCTCGGGTGTAGGGCAGCTTCATGCGCGAACCTACGCCATACGGTCCGCCGAACCAGCCGGTGTTCACAAGCCAGCACTGCGCGTTGTGCTCCTTCAAGCGCTCCCCCAGCATCCGGGCATACACCTTGGGACGCAGCGGCAGGAAAGGCGCGCCGAACGCGGTAGAAAAGTTGGGCGTGGGCTCTTTCAGGCCTGCTTCTGTCCCGGCCACCTTCGCTGTGTAACCGGAGAGGAAGTGGTACATCGCCTGTTCATTGTTCAGTTTCGAAATTGGAGGCAGGACCCCAAACGCATCCGCGGTAAGGAAAATCACATTCCTGGGATGGCCGCCCACGCTGGGGATGACAGCGTTATCGATGTATTCGACCGGGTAGGCACAGCGTCCGTTTTCTGTGTAGCGCGTGTCGTCATAGTCCGGGACGTGGGTCTCGGGATTGAGCACCACGTTTTCCAGCAGCGAACCAAAGCGGATGGCGTTCCAGATCTGGGGCTCATTCTCCTGCGAGAGCCGGATGGTCTTGGCGTAGCAACCGCCTTCGAAATTGAAGATGCCGGTGGGGCTCCAGCCGTGCTCGTCATCACCAATCAGGCCGCGGTTGGGATCGGCGGAGATCGTTGTCTTGCCGGTGCCGGAAAGCCCGAAGAAAAGCGCCGTGACACCATCCTTGCCCACGTTGGCTGAGCAGTGCATGGGAAACACGTTGCGCTCGGGGAGCAGGAAGTTCATGGCGGAGAAGATAGACTTTTTCATTTCTCCGGCGTAGCCGCTCCCGCACACCAGCACCAGCTTGCGGGAGAAATTCACCGCAATGAAGGCTTCTGATTTCGTGCCATCGCGTTTCGGATCGGTCAGCATGTTGGGAACACCCACCACCGTAAACTCGGGCTTGTGGGTTTTCAGTTCTTCCTTGCCCGGGCGCACAAACATGGCGCGCACAAAGAGGTTCTGCCATGCCAGTTCATTGATCACGCGAATGGGCATGCGGTATTTCGGGTCCGCGCCGCAATAAAGGTCCTGCACGAACAGCTCTTTGCCCCTCAGGTATTCGAGCGCCCGATCAAAGATGGTGTCAAACTTCTCCGGTTCGAAGGGCTGGTTGATCTCGCCCCAGGCCACCTTTTCTTCCGTAACAGAGTCCTTCACCGTGAAGCGGTCTTTGGGAGTGCGGCCGGTGAACTTTCCAGTGACGGCTGACAGGGCGCCGTTGTCGGCAAGCTGCGCCTCGCCGCGGCGAACAGAATGCTCCACCAGAGGGCCGGAGTGCAGGTTGAAGTGAACCTTGTTGGTTCTGAGCAGAGTTTCCAGTGCGGCAGTGGTATCAATGGCTGGCAGAGTCTGTGACATGTGACGATCTCCTGTTTTACAAAACCTGGAACGCCCAAACGGCAACGGGCAAGAGCGAAAACCGGGTTGAGTCTGATTTAAAACGGCCTCAGGCCGTCTTCACCAGCGCGTCTTGCGGCGCGCCGGCATCCTTCAGGACTGCATTCAGGTGCTCGAGCCCTTCTTCCACTGTAAGCGTGTACATTTCCCGGCCGTGCTCGTAGGCGCCGCTCTCAATGGCTGTTTTCAGGAAATGTCCGGCAATCTGAATGGCGAGAGGATCGGTGATGATTCTCCCGGTACGCTTCTTGTACTCCACCCAGGTTGGATGCGGCAAAGCAACCCATACGGGCCGGCCGCTGGCCAGAAATTTCACGTCCACAGCATCGGCGTGGCGCGTGGCAATCGCTACGATCAGAGCCTGATAAACGCAATGCAGCCGTTCTCCCGTCCAACGGTCAACAGCGTGAAAGTCTTCGTACATACCTTAAAACTATATCGGAGCCCGGAAGGACAGGCAATGATAACGATACGGCATCGCCCTATTATGTGATTGACATCACAGTACAATCTGTTGTGCGGAAAAGCAGATTCGTTTCACGCTGAGGAAGGCTCGCAATCCGAGAAAACATCGGGTCGCGGCTTTCAGTCCGGCTGCCAACCATATAACCATTCTGATGCATTGCTTCCGGAAGAAGGAAAGAGATGAACCCAACCATGAAAGCTGCCTGGATTGCCGGATTTGGCGGTCCTGAAGTGCTTGAAATCCGTGATACGGCGCGGCCGCAGCCCGGCCGCGAAGACCTGCTGGTCAGGGTGCGCGCCTCCGCATTGAGCCGCGCTGACCTGCTGCAGCGCCAGGGCAAGTACCCGCCCCCGCCCGGATATCCTGCGGAAATCCCCGGCATTGAGTTCGCCGGCGAAGTTGCCGAAACCGGCAGCGCGGCGCGCAAATGGAAGACCGGACAGCGCGTCTTTGGACTGATTGGCGGTGGCGCCCACGCTGAATACATCGCCACGCACCAGGACCTGGTCGCAGAAATCCCGGAAAACCTTGACTGGCCGGGGGCTGCGGCTATCCCGGAGGCCTTCATCACCGCGCATGATGCCCTCTGGATCCAGGCCGGGCTTCGCCCCGGCGAGACCGTGCTCATCAATGCCGTGGGCAGCGGCGTGGGCCTGGCTGCGGTTCAACTGGTGCGCGCAATCCAGGCTGTGCCGTACGGGACCTCGCGCACCCCCTCCAAGCTCGATCAGGCAAAAGAGTACGGCATGGAAGACGGCCTGGTGGTACGCGACAATTTTGACGATTTGCTCGCTGCCACGGAGCAGCTCACGCGCGGCCAGGGCGTAAACGTGATGCTCGATCTCGTCGGCGGCCCCTATGTGAGAGCAGGCCAGAAACTGCTGGCGGTGAAAGGACGCATGGTGCTGGTTGGAACCGTTGGCGGCGGCAGTTACGAACTGGAGTCGCGCTATGTGATGGGCAAGAGACTGCAGATCCGCGGCACCGTGCTGCGCGCCCGCAGTCTGGAGGAGAAGATCCGCGCCACGCAGGCCTTCGCCGCAGAAGTTGTTCCGCTTCTCGCCAGCGGAGTCCTTCGGCCGGTGATCGACAGCACATTCGCCCTTAGCGATATAGCTGACGCTCATCGGCGGCTGGAATCCAACCAGACCACGGGCAAGGTGGTGATTAAGATCTGAGGCGGCGCGTTGCTAATCCCCGGTTGCGGCCTGTTGGAGCGTCCTGTCCTGCACAATGCGCCGCTGCTCGGGCAAATTGTTTGGATGATAAGGGAAAGCCGTTCCTTTCAGCCGCTCCTCTACCGATTCGTGCACCCAGGGGTTGGACGCGAACTTGCGATGCCTTCCCAGGTTGACGTGAAAACGCTCGCGCCAGCCGCCGGAAGCATCGTATACGCTCACTTTCTTGGGCCAAACCTCGGCAATCCACCACCAGCCATGCAGCGATTCATGCTGGTTCTTCGTCAATGGGTCCGGAGCCACATAGGGCGGCTTGCCGCCGAGAATGTCGCCTTTTCTCTGCTGGTTGATCCTGAGCCCTGCGAACTCCGCTTCGCCAAGCATCCAGGCCAGGGCGGTCTTGGAAAGCTGGCTTTTCGGTTCCGGATAGCTGCCGCCCACATCGGAATGCACGCCGGCAAATAACACTTCCAGCACGTCCTGCTCCTCGTTATTGGGATCGCCAAACGCATTCGAGGGGAAGAAGGCGCGGCGCTCATCGATGGAAACCGCATGACGCACAATGTTGAGATCAGGATTTTTTGTCGCCCGGGTAAACGGGAAATGCACAGCGTTGTACACCCAGCCCACCGAACTCACCGTGTCCCAGACGCCGACAAAGTGCGGCTTACATTCGCGGGAGAATGTCTTTTTGAAATCAAAGACCACATCCCACTGAATGTGCTTGCTCTTGATCATCCGGATGGCGTAGGGAATGAGGCCTTCATTCCCTTGTGTCAGCAAACCCACCACGTGCAGCATGCCGCACAAGGCCCGCGCGGTATAAGCGCCCCGGCTGAAGCCAAAGACGTAGACCCTGTCGCCGGGCTCGAATGTACGCATGAGGAATTGGTAGGCATCCGCGACGTTGTCGGACATTCCATAGCCAAACGCGAGGCCGATGACCTTGGTCCACAACTTGCCGATCCGGCTAAGCGCGTTTCTCGATCCCATGGTTCCCACACCGGGGTGATAGTAGGCAACCTGGCCTGAGTCGCAAATCAGGGTCTTGTAGAGCTTGACTACATTCGAGTTGCTCTGCCCAAACTCATTGCCGGTTCCGTCGCAGCAAATGACAATATTCTTAGGCATGGAGTCCCCCCAAAAGATCTCTTTGCTCGGGACTATAGCGCAGCCGCAGGAAAGCGGGAGCAACAACTTTGCCTTAGTGCCGGAAATGCAAAAAGTTGCAGGCTAAGCCGCTAACGCGGCTTAGCGCAGCGGTCACAATCGCGGTGATGCCGGGCGGTTTCGGTGATCTCGTGCGATTGCGTTCAGTCGGCGGCGGCCGCAGTAATTCTGCGGCAGTAAAAGAGCCTGGCGGGCAGGATGTTGAAAGGCTCAAAATCCTGATCGATATGGTCAAAGTGGCTTTTCAGGTAGGGCAGCACAGCGCGCGTGAACTGGTACACCAGGACTGATCCCTGTGGTTTCAGCGCCCGGCGTGATTCGCGCATGATCTTTTCCCGCAACTGAACCGGCATGGTGGTGAACGGTATGCCTGAAATGATGTAATCCGCACCGTCCAGCTTCAGCTTTTCCAGCTCTTTCTGTACCTGGTCCGCCGATCCGTGCACCACGTGCAGGCGCTGGTCAGGAAATGTGCGTTTCAGATACGCAACAAAATCTTCATTCATCTCAAACACCACCAGGCGCGTGTGGGGAGACATGCGCTGCAGGATTCGGCCGGTGATGGTGCCCACGCCGGGACCATATTCCACAATGGTCCGAGCGTGTTTCCAGTCCACCCGGCTGAGCAGGCGGTCGACAAGAAATCGCGAACTGGGGATCAGTGACCCCAGCATGCGCGGGTGCTGCAGAAAATTCTTTGCAAACAGCAGCGTTTCTTCGCCGCGAGATGACTTGATTTGTATTTTTCTGGCCACAAAAGAGTAACGATCTGGTGCGGTGCTTATGGGGGACGGGGATAACGATACTCGTCCTATCTCTGAGATGTAAAGAGAAAGAAAAGAGATCACTGCAGCCACGATAAAAAGCGGCTGACCTCCTGCATACGCAACTTGCTGGCAGGTACTGGGTACAACATCCGCCGCGCGAACTTTACCCCTGAATTGCTCGTTGCCGCCGTTCCTCTTACAGAATAAAATCAGCTTTGAGTCTTGCCCACAGGAACCCTTTTTTGAACTTAGTCCGCGCCATTTATCCGGGCTCGTTTGACCCGCTCACCAACGGCCATCTGGACCTGATTGAGCGCGGCAGCAAGATCTTTGACGAACTCATCGTGGGCATCCTGCGCAACGCCGAAAAAGACCCGCTGTTCACGCTGGCAGAGCGGCTGGACATGCTGGAGAGGATGGTCAAGCGCTTTGACAATGTGCGCGTGGACAGCTTTGAGGGACTCCTGGTGGATTACGCCATGCAGAAGAACGCCAAGGCGGTCCTGCGGGGTATTCGCGCCATCAGCGACTACGAATACGAGTTGCAGATGGCCCTGATGAACCGCAAGCTCCAGCCGCAACTGGAAACCGTATTCATGATGCCCGCTGAAGCCTATTCCTACCTGAGCTCACGCCTGGTGAAAGAAGTGTTCCGGCTGGGCGGCTCGGTGCGCGGCCTCGTCCCCGAACTGGTGGAAGAGCGCCTGCGCGAAAAATTTCATGGCACCACCGCAATCAAATGAAGTGAGGATTTCATGGCAACCTTGCCCGCAGTAAAACAATTCACGGACCGCGTGAACCGCATTGAAATTTCCGCCACCATGGCCGTCGTGGCGGAAGCCGCCAAGCTAAAGGCCGCCGGGGCTGACCTGGTGGAGTTCGGCGCCGGAGAACCCCATTTCTCCACGCCGCAGCACATCAAAGATGCGGCCATCGCCGCCATCCAGCAGAACTTCACACGGTATACGGCGGTTGCCGGGATGCAGGAACTGCGTTCCGCCATTGTGCAGCGCCACACCGCCGATTTTGGGTCCGACTACAAGCCGGAAGAGACCATCGCCTCCACGGGCGGCAAGCTGGCGTTGTTCAACGCCATCCAGGTGCTGGTTGATCATGGCGATGAGGTGATCCTCCCGGTTCCCTACTGGGTGTCATTTAAAGACATCATCGAGTACGGCGGCGGTAAATGTGTTTATGTTGAGACTAGTGAGAGCGAAGGATTCCGCCTTACCGCGGAAATGATCGAGCGCCGTGTCACGCCGCGCACCCGCGCCATCATCATCAACAGCCCCAACAATCCCAGCGGTGCGGTGATTGATCCCGAGGATTTCACATCCATCCTCCGCCTGGCGCATAAACGCGGCATTTACGTGATTGCCGACGAGTGCTACGTATACCTGAACTACACCGGGAAATCGTTTTCAGCCGGGTCGGTCCGGGACGTGAAAGAGCATTTGGTCATCGCCGGTTCGCTGTCGAAAACCTACGCCATGACCGGCTGGCGTCTGGGATACGCGCTTGCTCCAGCGCCCATCGTCAGCGCCATGACCAAGCTGCAGAGCCAGAGCACCTCCAGTTCGGCGCAGATGATCCAGAAGGCGGCCATTGCCGCGCTCACCGGGCCGCAGCAATGCGTGGCCGATATGAAGGCCGAGTACATCCGCCTGCGCGACCAGACGCTGGACCTGCTGGGTAAGATTCCAGGAATCACCTGCGTCAAGCCGCATGGGGCGTTTTATGTCTACCCCAATGTCTCGGCGTATTTCGGCAAGAGCGGAATCAACTCGGGGGCGGAAGTGGCCAAGCGCCTGCTGCATGAAGCACACGTAGTCACCGTTCCCGGCGAGGCCTTCGGCACTCGCGAGCACATCCGCCTCTCCTACGCCACTTCATCGGAGGAGATCAAGCGCGGGCTGGAGCGAATGCAGGCCTGGTTCGCAAAGCTGTGAGCATAAGTCATTGCGCCTGAAGACGTTAAGAGGTGTTGTCTCAGCTGCTCTGGACAACACCTCTGGCCTTGTTTGACTCTAAATTGATCGGGTCGTTGCGGCCTGGTCGGCTAATTGCAAGCAGAACAACACAGGGACTTGATGTCTGAGCTCTATCCATTACTCTTACGGCCGCAATTTCACGAGCGCGTCTGGGGCGCCCGCAGTCTGGCGCCTATCTATCCTGACCTGGCCACCTCGGCTCCAGTCGGCGAAGCCTGGCTCACCGGCGACCAATGCCAGGTGGCGAACGGACCCCTATCCGGCCGCACGCTGGCCGATCTCAGCCGCGACTTCGGCGAACAACTCATCGGCCCGGTAGCCACCGTTCCATCACGGTTTCCTTTACTGATCAAGTTTCTTTTTCCCCGTGACAAGCTGTCCGTGCAGGTCCATCCCGACGACGACGGCGCCCGAGACCTGGGCGAGCCCTGCGGAAAGACAGAATGCTGGTATGTGCTCCACGCCGAGCCTGGCGCTCAGATCGGCCTTGGCCTGAAACCGGGCACCACAAAGCAGGAAATTGAGCTCGCGATTCGCGAAGTTCGGATGGAGCAATTGCTCAACTGGATGGAGATTCGCCGGGGAGAGATGATTTATGTGGACGCGGGCACGGTCCACGCCATTGGTCCCGGATCAGTAATTGTGGAAACCCAGCAGAATTCTGACACCACGTTCCGCCTGTACGATTACGGCCGGCCGCGAGAACTGCACATTGAGAAGGGACTGCGCGCAACCAGGGAAACGACGCACGCGGGCAAGGTCAAGCCCGGCCAGCCGGTGAGCGAAAAAGGGAAAACACAATCCAACCTGCTTTCTTCGCCCTGCTTTGTTGTGGATCAGTTCGCGCTCAAACAACCGTGGCAGTTCCAGCGGCCGCGGCACGCGCGCCGCAGCGTCTGGTGTATGGTGGCGACGGAAGGCTGCGGCGTGATCGAGCACGAAGGCAATGCGCCGGTCACCTTTGCTGCCGGCGAAGCCATTGTTGTCCCAGCGGCGGTAGAAAGGTTTATCCTAAGGCCGCAATGGGAGCTGGAGTTTCTCTGCTCGTCATTGCCCGTGGAGCAGGTGGATCATCCGAAGACGGATCTGCACGAATTTACGGCAAGTTCCACGTAAATTGTTTTAGGAGTTGTTGGCTAACCGCCACGTACCAGTTTGATGGTTGCCAGTTGTTATTTATGCCCCACTTTTATCCAGTCATCCTCGCCGGCGGCAGCGGGACGCGGTTCTGGCCGCGGAGCCGCCGCAGGCTGGCCAAGCAGGTGCTGGCTCTGGATGGAAATAAGACCATGATCCAGAAAACGGTCGAGCGGCTCCTTCCGCTCGGCCCGGAAAAAGACTTCTGGATCATCACCAACAATTTCGTCAATCAGGAGATAGCCCGCCAGCTTCCTGGCATTCCTCCAGACCACATTGTTGTGGAACCGGAGCCGAGAAACACCGCGCCGGCCATCGGCCTGGCTGCTTTCCTGCTGCATCGCTTTGATCCGGACGCCATCATCGGCATGTTTCCCGCCGACCACGTCATTGCCAACGAACAGAGGTTCTGCGTGGTTCTGCAGCGGGCCATCCAGATAGCCTCTGAAGGCGAAAACATTGTGGTGATGGGCATTCAGCCCACGCGCGCCGAAAGCGGTTACGGCTACATTGAGACCGGGGACCAGATCGATCCTGAACTGTCCCGTGTTCGCCGCTTCACGGAGAAGCCCAACCAGGCCAAGGCCGACGAGTTCTTTGCTGCAGGCAATTACTACTGGAACAGCGGCATGTTCGTCTGGAGCGCGCGAACCTTGACGCGGGCCTTGAGCGAGCATTTTTCTGAGACTGCTCCCCTCCTTGAGAAAATTGCCGCCGCCTGGGGCGGCAAGGACTTTGACGCCGTGTTTGCCGACCTGTACCCGGGCTGCGAAAGCATCAGCATTGATTACGCGGTGCTCGAACCGCGCTCGGCGAAGGGCCAGCATTCCTCCAATCTGCTCTGCCTGCGCGCCGATTTCGGCTGGAACGATCTGGGCTCGTGGGCCGCGCTCTACGAGCATCATGCGCTGCAGGGCAAGCCAGAGGACCTTAACGTAGTCGAGAGCAAGGATCTCTATGCCATCAATGCTTCCGGGAACTACATCTATGCTCCCGGCAAATTCGTGGCCGCCGTGGGAGTGGACAACCTGGTTGTGGTGGAAACCGAGGACGCAATCCTGGTTACCACTCGCGAGCACTCGCAGGACGTTGGCAAGATTGTGAAGTACCTGAACGAGAAAAAAATGACCGAGCTGGTGTGAAGCGCACGCGTGCCGGAATCTGCCACGGTTGGGCAGCAGGGGTCAGGGCATGACCAAACCAAATGGCTGCTTCTCTGCTCCGATTGGAATTCAAAATGCATCTGAATTCCTGCAAGGGAAAATTTGATGTCCGCTAACGAAATCAAGTTTGGTACAGATGGCTGGCGCGGGGTAATCGCCGAAGACTATACCTTTGAAAATGTACGCCGTGTGGCCGGCGCCATTGCCGCTTATGTGCTCAAGAAGGAAGACGCCCGACGGGGCCTGGTCATCGGCTATGACACCCGGTTTGGCTCGCGCCGCTTCGCACAGGCCGCGGCGGAAGTCATCGCCCAGGCCGGCATTGCGGTAAAAATCTCAAACGACTACACCCCCACGCCCGCTCTCTCCTATGCGGTCAAGCATCTTGGGACCGCGGGCGGGGTGATGATCACCTCCAGCCATAATCCCTGGAACTGGAATGGAGTGAAATTCAAGGCGAACTACGGCGGCTCGGCCACGCCGGCCATCATCGCCCAGATTGAGGCCGAAGTCCGTGCCGGCTCCATGCCCAAAGGCACGTCCGCAAAGATTGAGGAAACGGATTTCAAGACGCCCTATGTGGCCGCGATTACGAAATTCGCCGACCTGGATAAGATCGCCAAGGCCAATTTTAAGTTCGCCATTGATTGCATGTACGGCTCCGGCCGAAACGTGCTGGCAGACATTTTCCAGCAGCGCGGCATTTCCCATGTGCAGATCAGAAACGA
>JBLMYN010000110.1:0-5016 GCA_050258305.1 Actinomycetota bacterium | reverse complement strand
TTTCCAGATCGATTCCGCTGAAGAGAATCTCCATGTCCTCCAGTGAATCTATGGCCACGCCGCATTTACCCACTTCGCCTTCACTGGCGGGATGATCGGAGTCATATCCCATAAGGGTTGGCAGATCGAAAGCGACGGAAAGCCCCCCGCCCCCATGAGCAAGAAGATATTTGTAGCGCTCATTCGTCTCTTCCGGCGAGGCAAAACCGGAAAACTGGCGCATGGTGAACAGCTTGCCGCGGTAGCCGGTGGCGTGAATGCCGCGAGTATAGGGCGGCTGACCGGGAAAGTTGAGGTACTGGTCATAGTTCCAGTCCTCAGGCAGGTCCGCCTGGGTGTAAAGCCGCCGAATCGGCACGCCACTGATCGTGGTGAAGCGGGCGTTTCCGTGTTCATCCAGGTTGACGCCGCTGGCGGACCCGACCGGCTTTTCCGGCGACTTTTCCAGCGCCGGCCCGAGCGTGCCTTCAGCCCACTGCCGCTCTGAATCGGACGGGTGCCGCCCGTGGAAAACGTCTGCAATTGGGGTTTCCGCGACTGAGGTCTGCGCTTTCGTCTGTTTTTTCAGTTGGTCTGCCATAAGATAAATTTCAACCTTTAATCATAGAAGATGTGGAAAAGCAGGGGCAAGGAACGTTTCTGGCATTTCCACCAATCTATCAGCTTACCCGGGCTCACGCGCTCAGTGTTGCGCGGCGCCTGGCGCTTGAGACGTTGCTTCCGGCCTTTGCAGCACGACTTGCGCTGTGTCGGCATTTTCTACCGTGCTGAAGAATTGCTTTAATTCTGTGTATTTCTCAGGCGGGAAAAGGAACTGGTTCAGTGTCAACCCCCGTGTGGCGATGACCTGATTGTCAGCACTCTTCAGAGTGGTTTTGTAGTGCCCGAAAGGCGCCTGTTTCGCAACTGGGGAGGGGAGGTTTTCCACGGAGTATCCCTTCGGCAGTTTGAGCACCGTCAAATCAAACTCCGAAAACGCGTAGGAGAAGTAAATAGGATACTTTCGCTTCCGGGACTGAAAAGTGGCTTGCTGGTTGGTAGGGAAGAGGTTGGCCGGCAGCAGTAGCCGCTTGCCGGCAACCGACGCATAGGCCGGGACTTCCACCGCAAAAGTAACAACCAGCGCACCATCACTCTGGTTCCAGCCGTTCGAGCCGGTGACCGTGGCAGTAGATTGCGGAGGCAGCCATTCCATCAGTTCGGTTTTTATCATCTTGTCCCGTCCTGCCTCGTCAGTCCGGACTGCCAGCAAACGGCGCTCCATGGCCTCCACTCCAGTAAAGGTCAGGGTCACTTCACCTTTCAGAGTTCCATCCTTGCTCAGGGCTCCCCTCATGTTTCTGAATGCTTCCGCGTTGTCCGGGCCAGTGGAAGGTAACGTCGTGTAGAACCATCCTTGCTTCCCGATTTCCAGGCCTGCCGTAGAAGAGTGAGTCCAGCGTATGAGTCCAAAGGGACAGAACCTGGTACCGGGATCGAAAAACATGGTCTTGCCATTCCGAGTAACTGCGGCGATGGAATCGTCATATTGATCGCCTGAGAGGTAATCCAGCTGGAAAAACCGTGATGCACGGCTGGCCACCAGAACAAACCGAGCGTCAAACCCGGAAGCACGTGCCATCGCCACGAACAGAGCATTTACATCAAAAGCAGTTCCGTAGCCGTGTTTCAGTACAGCAGCAACGCTGTGATTCTCCCTGATCTTTTCTTTCTTCTCTTCCGCTGAAGTGAGTTCCCGCTCATAGGTAAGGTTCCTGATCTGCTGCGCGCGAGAATACAGGCGACGAAGCTTTTCGGTTGGATCGGTGGTATCGCCAAGGGCTGCAGTGGCGGCGCGGGCAACGTCCCGATAGTCGCCGATGAAGTTGTTGATGGACAGGGACCACTCTCGTGCCTGGAGAAACCAAAAGGATTGGCCGGACCAGCTGCCTGGTCCGGGGCTAAAAAACCTGACAGAGGCCCTGTAGTTTTCCTCAGGAGCCATTTGTTCTTCATGGTGGAATGCCGGGACATTGGTCAGTTCGAGATCGTAGCTCTCCTTGTTTTGTACTGGCCTGGCATCGCTGCCGTTGACCACGTAGGACATTGCGATTCCCGGATGTTTGAACGAAAAGCGCTCGTCCAGAACAAACAACCCGTGCTCGAGGAGCCACTGGTTCGAATCGACCCACGAGCTATGCAGCCTGTATTTGTATTCAATGATGGTTCCCGGGGCGACGCCGGGAAATGTAAACGCTTTGGCAAGGACTTTGAACCCCCGCCCTTTCAAAATGATCGTGTCATATGGTCTGGCGGTGAAATCCGTGATGCTTCCGTCGGGGTGGATGCTACGGGCCTCAAGGTCCTGAATTTTTACCCACGGCAGCACTGGAATTTCAACATTTGCGTATTCCACACCTGCATTGCTCAGGATCTTGATGCGGCGATAAATAAATTCCGTCTGGTCGCGATAGCTGACGTAGGTGATGTAATCAGCGTAATACAGCAGCACAGCCCGGGCATTCGGATCGCCGGGGACCTGCTTGAACTGAAGGTCCTGAGGAGTCAGAGGGAGCCAGTCCTCTGAAGGTGCCGCCGCAAATGCATGTAGGGCCCAGCCAAGAGCCAGCACCGCAAGAAACAGATTGCGGCCCATCGTTCTAATTTACCTTCTTCAACACAGCCATGTTCCGTTCGTCGGCGTTGATTTGATGAAAGAAAGTCTTTAGCTCGCCGATTCTGCCTGGCGGGATGGACGTGGCCTTAATCTCATACTCGCGGCTGTATTTCAACGTGCCGCCGGAGTCTTCAATCTTGCTTTTGTAGTCGCCAAACGCGAAGTCAGCCTTTGTGGGCTCGGGCAGTTCGTCAACTTTGTACCCCTCGGGCAGGTTGATTGTGAAGACGTCAGTCTGCCGCGTGGGTGCTTCGAAGTCGTAGGGATAGAGGCGTGGTTTGGTGCCATCGAGCGCTCCCACTTTTTCGCCCAGGACTCGCGGCCGGACCAGCAGCAGAGAACCCGCATTTTTGGCGTAATGGTCGGCGGTGAATTTGTAGCGCAGCACCAGATCCTTGTTGATGTCATCCGCGTTTTGCACTTCAAAGCTGTCTACACGAAAGTTGGTGAGGTTTGAGCCGAGAAAATGTTCGATCATTTTTCTGCGGTCGCTCTGGCTCTCGTTGCGCAGGTACATGCGCGATGTCATCGCCAGGTATCCGGACCGTTTTTCCTGAATTTCCCCTTGCAGCGTTCCATCCGGGAGCAGGGTCAGGTTTGCAGTGCGGTGGATAGCATTCATTTCCGGAGGCGTTACGGGAAGGTGGATCAGTGCTCCTCCGCCATCGGTCACCAACAGGGCAAAGCTGTCCTGCTCGTAATACGGGATCTGACCAAAGGGCACAAGGTCATTGGTAGGATCAAAAATCAGCAGATGCCCCAATTTGGGATCATCGTATAAGGCCGGCATTGGAGACTTGAAACTGCCCTCCGGAAGCTGAATGGCGAGAATGACGTGATCAAAACCGAGATTGGGCGGAGTAGTAGCGGTAAAGATACCGCGTTCGTCATAGATTGGCATGTAGAAGGACTTGACGCCGATCTGGGCGAGCATGGTGCTGAGGAGGGTGGCTTTATCTTTGCAGTCGCCGTAACGATTGGCAAAAACCTCAGAGGCAGAATGCGGACGCAGGCCGCCAATGCCGACTTCGATGGCGGCGTAACGAATATCGCGCTGGGCAAAGCCTGCGAGCGCTTTGATGCGATCCAGCAAAGGAAGGCTCGGGGGAGCCAGTTCCTGTACTTTCTGCTGCATGCTTGGGCTTACGGTAAACGAGCCCGCAATCAAACGCGCGTGCCAGGCAGCCAGGTCGGCCCATGACTTATAGGTGTTGTCGTGGGCTCTCTGCGAGAAAAACGTGACGATGGCGTGTCCCGCCAACGCAGCGTAAGGCGGTTCATTGTATTCACGCTGGATGCGGGGAACGTCTGAGACCTCCCACACGTACGTGCTTCCCTGTTCCACGGGCTTTAGATCGGGATGATTCACAAAACTGATCCTGTACTCCCAGTTCGATGGCAGATGCAGAGTATAGCGGCTCCTCTCCACAGGGATTTCGGACTGGAAAGACCAGCCATCCTGAAAAACATATGGGCGTTCGCGCTGTTCGTATTCGAAGCCAATCACCGTGCCGACATCGGCTCCGGGAACCAGCAGTACCTTCTCCTTGTCATCCGAGAAGACTTCATATGTGGTCAGGCTCCTTTCGAAGCTGTCTTTCCCTTTTGCTTCGTACTCCTGGCCTTTCGCCGTGATGCTCCAGGCTTTCATGTAATTGATCTTGGTTTCGCTGGAGAAGGGCACGTCCAGTCTCGCGTAGGCCCTCCCTTCCGGACGCAAAATCCTGAACACGGAACGTTGGTGAGTGACGATATCGCCATTGTCCCTGACTGTGGTTTCCTGGTCGTCCAGCAGCATGACAGCGTTCACGTCATCCGCGTACTTCTTCACCGGTTGCTGGGCCGCCGCTCGAAGCCAGTCCGGAACTCCGGCCTTGGCGCTGAGCGGAAAAAGCGAGAGCAGCAGGAAAAAGAAACAGAACGCGAATACTGACTTATTTCTGAGCACTGGTGACCCCTTTTTGCAGCACGGCCTGCTGTTCATCGCCGGTCTCGACCTTGCTGAAGAAGCCTTTCAGCTCCTGATATTTTTCGAGCGGGAAAAAATTCTGCCCGAGCAGCAGGGCGCGGTGATTGGAGATCTTTTGCCCGTCAAACTTGATCAGGCTTTGATATCTCGCGTATGGCAGGCTTGCGTCCTGCTGGCGAGGCAGGTTCTCAACGGTGAAGCCCGCCGGGATTTTGATATTAACGTTGTCGACCTCCGCAAAGGCGTAGCGGAAGTACACGGGATATTTACGGTCCTTATCGGCGAAGGCCTGCTTTTGCGCGGTCCCAAACAGATAATCGGGTGTAATCAGGCGTTTTCCTGCAAAGGATGCAAAGCTCGGCACCTGGATGGTGAAATGGGCCACCAGCGG
>JBLMYN010000109.1:0-9704 GCA_050258305.1 Actinomycetota bacterium | reverse complement strand
GGCTGGGCCCCAAGGTGACGCAGTTGCTTGCCGCCCTGCGTGTAAAGAGAATCTCATATGTTTCCTGCGATCCGGCAACCCTTGCCCGGGATGTGCGTCTTCTTCTGGAGACGGGCTATCGTGTGGAGGAAGTCCATCTGGTTGACCTGTTTCCGCAGACTTTCCATATTGAGAGCGTAGTGCGGCTCGCCCGGTGACCGGCTCCTGCAGCAAGAAACAAACGGCGGCAACCGACGAGGCGCCGCTATGTATCGTGCCGCGTTAGTTTTCTGGTTAAGAAATTCTTGTCCCTTCCCGGCAAATGACATCCCTGATCAGAGGTTCAGACATCCAAATCTGCATTAGCTGCTCTGACTGGTGTCGCTGGCCAGGTTTAAGAGGACAACTTTCAGTGCGGCTTCGGGGACCCATGCAAATATGAATATTGGAGTCGTAGGATCAGGATACGTAGGGCTTGTCGCCGGAGCCTGTTTTGCGGAGCTCGGACACGAAGTTGTGTTGGTCGATAATGACGAATCCAAACTCGCCGCGTTGCAGCGAGGCGAATGCCCGATTCACGAGAAATTCCTTCCTGAACTGCTGGAGCGGCACCGCGGCCGCCGCCTGCACTTCACCTCCGATCTGGCGGATGCAGTCCACCGCAGCCAGCTCATATTCATTGCGGTAGGCACGCCTCCCAAAGAGGATGGCGATGCCGACCTTTCCTATGTGGAGTCAGTTGCCCAGCACATTGCGTTGGCGATTGACGACTACAAAGTCGTGGTGGAAAAGAGCACCGTACCGGTCTATACGAACAGTTGGATCAGGAAAATCATGCTGTTAAACGGCGCGCCGGCCGAACTGTTTGACGTGGCCTCCAATCCGGAGTTCCTGCGGGAAGGCTCCGCGGTGGCGGATTTTCTTTATCCTGACCGAATTGTAGTGGGGGCGGACAGTGAACGCTGTGGGGCGATTGTGGAGCAGGCGTACAAGCCTCTGGTGGACGGCAGCTACTACTTGAAGGCCAACGCCATCCCCGGCCGGCTTCCCGGTCCGTTTAGCGCAAAATTGATTCATACCAGCGCCAAGAGCGCGGAGCTGATCAAGCATGCTTCCAACGCCTTCCTGGCCATGAAAATCTCGTTCGTCAACGCGGTCGCTTCGGTTTGCGAGGCCGTGGGCGCCGATGTAGAGCAGGTATGCGAAGGCCTGGGCACCGACTCCCGCATCGGCCGCAGGTTCCTTTGCCCGGGTGTTGGATACGGTGGTTCATGCTTCCCTAAAGACCTGCTGGCGTTCCGGGCGGTGGCCCGTGAGAATGGACTGCAATTCGGGCTGCTGGATGAGGTGGTCAAGGTAAACGAAGAGCAGAGAAGCCGCTTCCTTCGCAAGGTGAAGAAGGCCCTATGGACGCTGAAAGGAAAGAAGCTGGCCGTACTCGGCCTGGCCTTCAAGAACGGCACGGACGATGTGCGCGAATCTCCCGCCGTTGCGATCATCAAATGCCTGCTCAAAGAGGGTTGCGTCATAACCGCATATGATCCGGCAGCCATGGAACGGGCAGCCGAAGAGCTGCCCGGAGATGCGGTCAGATTCGCCTCCGATCCATATGAGGCCTTGAAAGGCGCTGACGCCTGCCTGGTGCTTACGGAGTGGGAGGATTTTGGGGCTCTTGACCTCGCGCGCGTGAAAAGCCTGCTTCGCTATCCAATCGTGGTGGACGGCCGCAATTTGTTCAGTCCGGCCAAAATGGAAGCTGCCGGATTGAATTATTACAGCATTGGCCGCCCTGATGTGGTGGGTGGGCGCAGAGAGCTGCCCCTGAAGCCTTACGTCAAGGAGGCAGCTCGACAGGATCAAGCCGCGTAAGACCTTGCGCGATTGTTGCAATTGACTGTTCCACGGGGCCCGGCATGATTTCAGTTGTAATACCGATTTTTAACGAGGAAGAAAACATCGCAGCTTTCCATGCGGCTCTTGAAACAGTCCTGGAAGACATTCCCGATGTTTGCGAAGTGATCTATGTGAACGATGGCAGCCGGGATTCTTCTCTCGAGCTTCTTCTCGATATACAACGGCACGACTCTCAGGTCACAGTCGTTGAGCTCTCACGCAACTTTGGACACCAGCCTGCACTGACAGCCGGGATCGCGACAGCGCAGGGCGATGCGGTTGTGCTGATGGACGGCGATTTTCAGGATCCTCCGGAAGTCCTGCCGCGCCTTTTCGAGGCGTGGCGGGGTGGCGCCAAGGTGGTGATTGCGAAACGCCGAAGCCGTGCTGATGGGGGAATTCGGGGGAAACTGTTTCCTCTGTTCTACAAACTCATGGCGTGGCTTTCTGACTATCCCATTCCGATCAATGCCGGAATATTCGGGCTGCTGGACCGCCAGGCGGTTGACGCAATCAACCAGCTTCAGGAGCGAAACCGCTATCTCCCGGGAATGCGGGCCTGGATTGGATTTCCCACTGCGTTTGTTTCTTACGATCGCCACGACCGCGCCGCAGGCGAGCCCAAGCAGACCTTCTCTCGTTTATTCAAATACGCAATGGACGCCATATTCAGTTTCAGCTACAAGCCTTTGCGGCTTGGCATGGCAATTGGAGCTGTTGTTCTCGGATTCAGCATTCTGCTGGCGATGCTGGCGGTGGGAGCTACCATGGCCAACCTCAAATTCTTCGGCCGGCTCCCCGGCGAGGGTTACGTCGTGGTTCTGCTTGCGGTGTTCTTCCTCGGGGGCATCCAGCTGGTGTGCATCGGCATATTGGGAGAGTACGTGGGACGCATCTATGATGAGGTACGCCACCGTCCGCTGTTTTTAATTCATCAGTTGCACAGCAGTAAGAGCTCAGAAAACGGCGTCCACGAAGAGCACGAGGTCGCCAGAACACGATCAAGCCGGCTGAGCGCCTGAGACCGGCATCCAGTTTTCCACATCTTCCACAGCTTGTAGTGTTCACTAAGGCTCAAAACGCCTCAGAATTAAGAGCTTCCCTGATACATCCAGAGTAGATCAACCCCTAACCTCCCTCCTTCGTTAAAACTAAGAAACTTAGTTCCTGAAGGAGGGGTGCTGTGAAACAAGCTGTCCGTCTGCTGATGATCATTTTTGGACTCGCGGCAATATCCCATGCCGGAGTGACCGTCAGCTCTCCCACCAACGGCTCGACTGTAGGATCCCCCGTCCACGTCGTTGCTTCGGCGAGTTCGAGCCAACCGATTACGGTTATGCGCATTTACGTGGATTACGTGAGCGTGTACAAGATTTCCGGCAGCAAGATCGATACCCTGGTGCCGATGTCGGCAGGCAAGCACAACGTCGTGGTCCAGGCCTGGGACTCCGCCGGAACGGTGCTTAAGCAGTCATTGAGTATCAACGTTACCACGGCTGCCGGAGTGACGGTCAGCTCTCCCACCAACGGCTCCACGGTGGGGTCTCCTGTTCACATTGTGGCTTCGGCCAGTTCGAACAATCCCATCACGGTCATGCGGATCTATGTGGATTATGTGAGCGTTTATAAGATCTCCGGCAGCAGCATCGATACCTCGCTGGCCATGTCGGCGGCCAAGCACAACGTCGTGGTTCAGGCCTGGGATTCCGCCGGAACGGTTTACAAGCAGGGAATGACAATCACCGTCACGCAAACCAGCACCGGGCTGCCGACTCCGCCTTCGAGCGCGATAACCAAATCCAACATTGACCAGATGACAGGATGGCAGAGCTGTTCGGCGTGCGCGGGCGCGGGCGGGAGCGGTCCGGTTGCGACTTTCTCGATGACTCAGAACGTGGCCTCGCCGTCACTGGACGGGAAGTCCGCCAAGTTCTTCATCGGCGGCACCACGTCCTATTCGGACGCGTTGTGGTGGAAGCAGCTTGGGGCAGTCAACACTGCCAAGAACTTCAAATACGATCTCTACTTCTACCTGACGACTCCTCAGTATGCCCAGGCACTGGAGTTTGACACCAATCAGGCAATCGGGACCGAGCGGTTCATCTTTGGCACCCAGTGCAATATCAAGACCGGAAGCACTGTGGGCCACTGGGACGTGTGGGGGAATGCGAATGGAAACTGGCTTTCAACCGGAATCGCATGCTCGGCTCCGTCTGCCTTTAAATGGCACCATCTGACATGGGAGTTCAAACGTACGGACACGCAGCTCACGTATGTCGGGTTCACTTATGATGGCGTGACGCACTATGTCAATCGCACTTACACCGCCCGGCCGTCGAGCGTGAAGGAACTGAACGTGGCCGTGCAGTTGGACGGTGACAGCGCCATGCAGGATTATTCCGAGTGGGTGGACAAAATTTCTCTCACGTACTGGTAGAACTAGGGGCACCAACTAAGGCCCGCAGCTCTGCCTGACCGAAGGCTGGAAGTTGGCGAACGATCAGGGCTGAATGCAAGCGCAGTGAAGGGCGGCCTGAGGGCCGCCCTTCCCATTTGAGTTAAGAACGGGCCTTAGTACTCAACTAATCCGCCATTTCCTGTTTTTGCGGCAGAGGGTTGAACGTAAATAGATCGATCGATAGTCTGCGCATTCGCCCGAAGAATACGGGCGGGATACCACACCCCCTGGAGTAAACGTAGATGGCTCAAAGAAACAAATTCCCCTGGTCGATTTTTGTAGTCGCGTTGTTTGCCATGGCACTTGCTTCTGCCATGTCGGCCCAGACTGTTAAATCCAACATCGATGGCATGGGAGGGTGGGCAAGCTGCTCTGTCTGTGCGGGAGCAGGCGGCTCCGGATCATCCGCACCCCACAGCACTACCCTCGTCAGTTCGCCCGTCCTGTACGGCGTTTCGCGCAAATTCCATCTTGGAGGAAGCACTCCCTATTCCAACGCAATCTGGTGGAAGCAACTGGGCGCCGACAACAGCAAAACGCACTTTGTGTATGACGTGTACTTCTACCTGAGGGCGTCTTCATACGCTCAGGCCCTGGAGTTTGATGTGAACCAGTCGAACGGGCACCGCAAATTCATCTTTGGCACCGAATGCAACATCAAGGATGGGCACGTCTGGGACGTGTACGATCCCAAAGGCGGCAGGTGGCGGTCTACCGGGATTTACTGCGGTAAGCCTTCAGCTTTCAGATGGCACCACATCCACTGGGAGCTTTACCGCAGCACATACATGGTCCACTACATCTCTTTCACGCTGGATGGTGTAAAGCACTACGTCAACCGCTCGTATTATGCGAGGCTGTCCGGGGCAAAGGAAATCAACGTTGCCTTCCAGATGGATGGCGACAAATACCAGCATGATTATGACACCTGGCTTGACAAGATCTCACTGAAGTACTGGTGACGCTTTCCCCATTGGCAAAACAGTCCCGGGCTCCGGTCCGGGATTTTTATGCTCCCTCACATGGACGTGGCGGGAATTTGTTGTCTGCCCGAGAGAACTAAGGCGGCGGTTAAGACCCGCAGCTGTGAAAAACAGAGAGCGGACCTGAACCGTGATTTACAACGATGAAACCTGACTCAGAGTTGGATTGAGCGCACGCGGGCGATTGGGGCCTAAGAATCGTCCTTAGTACCTCATTAGCACAGCATCTCAGATTTTTTCTTCTGACGCCTGAACCCTGTTGAATGAGAGTAGATGCATCTGTACCCTCGCTCCGCGCGTTGGATTCGTCTGGCATGAACAAAATTGCGTGGAGAGTAAAGCAGATGATCAGGATCGCACGAAAATACTCATGCGCCATGGCGGCGCTGGCAGGATTTGCATTCGTAGTCTTCGCCGGCTCCTCGGCAACGGCCCAGACGGTGAAAACAGCAATCCAGGCAATGTCAGGGTGGCAAAGCTGCAGTTCCTGCGCCGGCGCGGGAGGAACCGGACCCACGGCGACGATCAGCACCTCGGCGGGAATCAAGAGCCCTTCCTTGAGCGGCGATTCGCGCGTCTTCTACATCGCCGGAACCAAGCCCTACTCCAATGCGCTGTGGTGGAAGCAGCTCGGGGCCGCCAACAGCGCAACCAATCTGGTCTATGACCTGTACTTCTATCTGAAGGAGCCGCAATACGCGCAGGCGCTTGAGTTCGACAATAATCAGGCCAACGGCCAAATGCGGTGGATCTTCGGGACCGAATGCAACATCGCCGCCGGCGTCTGGGACGTCTACGGGAACGCTGACGGAAAGTGGATCTCCACCGGCATTCCCTGCCATCGCCCAACCGCTTTCACCTGGCACCATCTCACCTGGGAATTCAAGCGCACTTCGACCCAATTAACGTATATCGCCTTCACCCTGGATGGCGTCAAGCATTACGTAAACCGCACATATACCGGAAAAGCGTCCACGGTGAAAGAGCTAAACGTGGCTTTTCAGATGGACCAGAGATCGACTCCGGTTGCCTACCGGACCTGGCTGGACAAAGTGAGTTTGAAATATTGGTGACGGCTTGAGCGCCTGATCTTAAGTGGTTTTCGGCTGCCTCAAATGGCTTGCTCCCGGAAGCATCCCCGTTCCGGGAGCGATTTTTTGTACCGGCGAGTCGCAAATATTTTTGATTCCATTTCCCTAACCCATTGCGTGGGTTGTTCTCATTAGGCAAGGAATGTAATTGCCCTACGGGGCGGAAATTGGTTGAGCCAGAGTAGATGGGTCGATACTCTCCAGCTTGCCCGGACAACACGGGCCGCCACTCCAAGTTGAGTAGTCGAAGAAGAAAATCAGGAATCAAAATTTTTCCCCTGGAGAGAGTTGATGTTGAAAGAGCAAAGCAAGAGCTGGATCGTGATTGCAATCCTGGCGATGGTGGGCGCAATGAGCGCTCCCATGAGCGCCCAAACCGTAAAATCGAAGATTGAGCAGATGTCCGGCTGGCAGAGCTGCGGTGCCTGCGCCGGTGCGGGCGGCTCCGGGCCAACGTCCTCGATTTATTCCAACGCGGGCGTCTCCAGCCCCTCTTTGGACGGTAATTCCCGGATATTCCATATATCCAGCACTCATTCCTACGCTGACGCCCTGTGGTGGAAGCAGCTTGGCGCCAGCGGCGCCACCCACCTGGTTTATGACCTGTACTTTTACATCAGGACGCCGCAATACTCCCAGGCACTGGAATTCGATAATAACCAGGCGAATGGGTACCACAGGTGGATCTTCGGCACTGAATGCAATATCGCCGCCGGACACTGGGATGTCTGGGGCAATGCTTCAGGAAAGTGGATATCCACCGGTATCCCCTGCAAGGCGCCCGCGGCCTATAAATGGCACCATCTCACCTGGGAATTCTCGCGTAGCGGCACTTATGTCAAGTACATTGCATTCACTCTCGATGGCGTAAAACACTACGTGAACCGCAGCTACCCGGCAAGGGCATCCAGCGTTAAGGAACTGAACGTCGCCTTCCAGATGGACATGCGTTCCAGCCACCTGGCCTATTCCACCTGGCTTGACAAGGTCAGCCTCAAATACTGGTAAATTTTCTCCGCGCGTTGGCTCACCTCCCGGGCTCCCCCCGAAGCCCGGGATTTTCTGTGATTTTCCAGTTTCCCTTTTGTTCGCCGATAATGTATATTTATAGCCTGGCAGGTACTGCAGCGCTGATTTCGGAGACATTGGAGAGATAAATGGCTGAAGAGAGAGGGGAGAAAACTAAGGCAATCGATCTTGCGTTATCCCAGATCGAAAAGCAGTTCGGCAAGGGTTCCATCATGCGGCTGGGAAGCAAGGAAGCCATTGTTCCCATTGCCGTGATCTCCACCGGATCCATTTCTTTTGATGCGGCCCTGGGAGTGGGCGGCTTTCCGCGCGGTCGCGTGGTGGAGATTTTCGGGCCGGAGTCGAGCGGCAAGACTACAGTGGCTCTGCAGGTGATTGCGGAGGCCCAGAAGACCGGCGGGATGGCTGCTTTTGTTGACGCCGAGCATGCCCTGGATCCCATCTACGCCAAAAAACTGGGCGTGGACGTGGACAACCTGCTGGTAGCGCAGCCTGATTTTGGCGAGCAGGCCCTGGAAATCGCCGAAGCCCTGGTGCGCTCCAATGCCATTGATGTCCTGGTGGTGGACTCAGTGGCGGCCCTGGTTCCCAAAGCCGAACTGGAAGGCGAGATGGGCGATAGCCACATGGGATTGCAGGCGCGACTCATGTCGCAGGCCCTGCGCAAATTGACCGGCATCGTCTCCAAATCCCGCACCTGCCTTGTATTCATCAACCAGATCCGGGAAAAGATCGGGGTTATGTTCGGTAATCCGGAGACCACAACCGGCGGCCGGGCGCTCAAGTTCTATTCCTCGGTTCGCGTGGACATCCGCCGCATAGGCGCCATTAAGGACGGCGACTCCGTAGTTGGGTCGCGCACCAAGGTCAAAGTGGTCAAGAACAAGACGGCCGCTCCTTTCCGTGAGGCGGAATTTGACATCATGTACGGTGAGGGCATTTCCCGCGAAGGCGACCTGCTGGACCTGGGAGTGGACAGGGGCATGGTGGAAAAGTCCGGCGCGTGGTTCAGCTACAAAGGCGAGCGCATTGGACAGGGCCGGGAGAACGTTAAACAGTTCCTCAGGGAGAACAAAGACATCACTGCCAGGCTGGAGGCGGAGCTGCGCCGGGAATTAGGGCTGAAGACGCTGGCAGTCGAGCCTCCCGCACCCACTCCCGAACAAAAGCAAGCTGTCGCCGCGGCTCACGGAAGAGCGCCGGCGGTAAGGAAGTAGGCGCAATCCCGGAAGCAGGGCTTCCGGCTCATTCAGGGAGCCCGAAGCTCGTACCTGGCCTTGCGGCAAAAAGCCGGCTGGCGAACAATTCTATTTTGAGATGGAAACCCACGATTCAGTTGCGGCCATGGCCGGCGCCTATGCGCGGCGTGCCGTGCAGGCAGGGCATGACTTTTCCGCTGAGCTTGATTACAGCGAAAATTCCCTGATGGAGCTGGAAACCATTCTGGGCCGGCTCTCCCGCGATCTGGCTGCGGCCCAGCCTTCGGGTGACGAACTCAGCGAGGTCTGCAAGACATGGGGCAGCTACTTCGGAGAGGTAGTACGGCGCCGCTTTGGCGGGGAGTGGTCCATTGAGACCTACCCCGGCAGGCAGTTTGCCACTCTCACGCTGAGCGTGCATGGCAACAAGATCTTTCCTTCCATGAAGGTCCATCGACGGCTGACACAGGGCGATGCAGAGAATGTCTGGTCTTTTTACAAAATGGTGAAATCAAAACTGGAGGCGGTTCCTGGAGGCAAGGTGCAGTAGGCGTCCTGCAAGACGAAAGACGCCTACCGCGATCCATGGGATTTACTTCAGTTTCTTGAGCTCAGCGACCAATTCTTCGTAATCCGGTTCCTGGCCAAGTTCGTAGATTTTGGCGAACCTGATCTTCCCGGCTTTATCGACAATAAAAACTGAGCGATCATTGATGCCGGGCAGCGGTTCTCCCAGGCGCTGAATGCCGAATTTCTGTGCAACCGCGCCATGCGGCCAGTAATCACTGGCCAAGGGATAGTCCAGCCAGCCAATTGATTTTTCCTGCCACGCGAGATGGCAGTAAATGGAATCCGGGCTGATGCCCACGACCTGGGCATCGCAGTCGGCGAACTGCTTGAGGTACCTGCTGTACGCCGACATTTCATTCGTTCATGTCGGGCTCCAGTCCAGCGGATAAAACGCCAGAACCAGGTTCTTTTTGCCCAGCGACTCGCTGAGCTTGAATTTATGTCTCTGTTTGCCGGTACACGCCGGCAACTCAAAGTCGGGGACAGCATCGCCTGCTTTTAA
>JBLMYN010000108.1:0-2829 GCA_050258305.1 Actinomycetota bacterium | reverse complement strand
AAGAACCACAGCGTGCCGTCCGTGAGCACGCCGTCAACATCGAAGAGAATCAGCTTGATCTTCTTTGCGCGATTTTCGGAATCAGAAATCATTGAATTGTGATTTGTAATTTGTGATTTGTGAATCACCACTCACAGATCGCCGCTGATTTCTGATTTGTTGAATTCCGCTTTCCGAATTGCGAATCACAAATCTCCAATTACCAATCACAAATCTCTTGGCCTTTAGCGAAAACTGCAAGTCACCGCGAAAGAGGGCTAGTGGCTAAGTGCTAATGGCTAACGGCTGCTTTCACACCATCTCCGTCCCCCACAAACCATGCAGATGGATGATGCCTTCCACCATGCCCTGGGCATTCGTCACCACCAGAGACGTAATCTTCTTTTGCTCCATGATGTTCAAGGCGCTGGCGGCGAACTCATCTGCTGCAATGGTCTTTGGATTTGCCGTCATGCAGTCGCCGGCCGTGAGGTTCAGGACGTCTTTGTGTTTGCCCAGAAGGCGGCGCAGGTCGCCGTCGCTGATCACCCCCAGCAGCCTGCCATTTTCCACCACCGTGGTAATGCCCAGCCCCTTGCGCGACATTTCATAGATTACGTCCGGCATTCGCGTTGCCGGTTCCACTCGCGGCACGGCATCGCCCGTGTGCATCAGTTGCCCGACGCGGGCCAGCTTCTTGCCCAGCTTGCCTCCGGGATGCAGGTTGGCAAAATCTTCTTCTTTGAAGCCGCGCTTTTCCGCCAGGGCCAGGGCCAGCGCATCGCCCAGCGCCAGCATGGCTGTGGTCGAAGCCGTCGGCGCCAGTCCCATCGAGCAGGCCTCCTTATCGATGGAGCAATCAAGCGCAATGTCCGCTGCCTGGGCCAGCGTGGAACGCTTGCTGGCGTTTGCGGGATAGAGCCGGTCGCCGGTGATGGTCACCAGCCTGATCCCGCTGCGGCGAATCGTGGCCAGCAATTGCAGGATTTCTTCCGTCTCGCCGCTGAAGGAAAGCGCCAGCACCAGGTCGCCCTTCACCACCATTCCCAGATCGCCGTGCACCGCCTCGGCGGGATGGAGATAGAGCGCCGGCGTGCCGGTGGAACTCAGGGTGGCGGCAACTTTCCGCGCGATCAGGCCGCTTTTGCCCATGCCCGTGACCACCACGCGACCGCCGCAGGAGTGCAGGCACTCCACAGCGCAGTCAAATGCCTGGGCCATGGGCCCGGCAATGCGCTCGGCCAGAGCGCGCAGCGCTTCGGCCTCAATGCGGACAACGTTGGAACCAACGGATTTCACTCGTGAACCATAGTAGCAGAGGGAAGTTTGCCGGCCCGACACTGGTGGCGCTCAAAGGCTTTTCACCGCGGAGGCGCGGAGACGCGGCGGCTGGGAACTGCCAAAAAATGCCAAGATTGCCAAAGATTGAAAATTGAGAATCAAAACCTTACCGCTGATGAACGCTGATCCACCGGATTTTCACTGATCTGTTCAAGGCTTTGGCTTCTCGCTCTTGGCCTTTCAATTATCCAATTACCAGGTTACCCAATTACCAAATTTTCCTGATCCGCGGTAAAGATTCTTCTGAGCTCCAGCACCTCCACCGGGCACTCGCCCCAGTTGTGTTCCCAACACACAATCAGGTCGCAGCTTTTCCCATCGTGCCCGTGCAGCACGAAGTTGCGGCTGGCAAATTCAAACTCAATCCGCACCCGCTGCCATTTGCCGTTGGCCAGGCGGCGGAGGGCTTCACAGTCGGGAAATCCCTTTTGCACCTTGAGCACCACGAATCCCAGCTCGCGCGCCAACGTGGCGAACAGGAACATCACGCCCGCTTCGTTGGTGGGAGCAGTCGCCATCGGGGCCAGGCTCAGCGGTTCGCCATAGAGCAGGCTCTCATCGATGTTCTCAGGCGCCGGTGTCGCCAGAACGCGCGGCTGTTGCGTGTAATTGGCCGTAACTGGACTTGCATTGTTGCGGGCGCTTCCTGGCTGAATTTGCGCGCTATCCGCGTTGATCCGCGCAAATCCGCGGTAAGCCCCGTCGTTTTCTCCGCGTCTCCGCGCCTCCGCGGTGAATCCGCCGTTTGCGCGTGTGAACGTCTGCACGCGCGGGCAGTCCTGCAGCCGGCGCTCGATCAGCTCCTTCACATCCTCCCAGCCGGCCCAGAGTCCTTTCGAGCTGCCGTAGTCGAGCATCGCGGTGGGAATGCGGTCCCAGGCGGCAAGCCGGTCCTTCAGCGGACGCACGCTGTACCGGCTGAACTTTTCATATTGGCGGATGGTGGGAATGCGCCCGGCTTTGCGCGCCACGGCCACCCAGTCATGCCATAGCTGGTGCATGGTCAGTTCGCCGCCGCCGAGCCGTAGGCGCTCGCAGCCGCTCTCCTCCAGCACGGACGCCCATCCGCCGAACATCCTCTGGACCTGGCGGCGGGTGACATTCAGCACGCGGATGAGTTCGGCGTACCGCGGCGGCCTGCCCAGCTTTGCGGCGAGCTCCTTCACGGCGGCGATGACTTCTTCTTTGGTGACAACATTCCTGGTAACCAGCATGGCGAAGTGTTCCTTTCGATAAAAAAGCCACCCGGGGACTGCCGGATGGCTGGTGAAGTTGAAGTTGTTGGGGGAATCGCCGTAATCGCCGAGATCCACGGCTTTGCCGGGACAGGTCGCAGCGTGATCGCCGTAATCGGAAAAACGAACACTTACCGCGGATTAGCGCGGATGTACGCGATTGTAAATGACTGGGACAACTTCGTTCAAGATCCCCTTCACTCCGTGCTCAGCGGTGCGGGGTTCGTCTGGTATGGTGGCCTGATAGGCGGGTTCCTCGCAGTGAGCTGGACCA
>JBLMYN010000107.1:0-12834 GCA_050258305.1 Actinomycetota bacterium | reverse complement strand
GCCAGCGCTAAAACCAGGCCTAGTCCAATTATGCGGCGAATCGCGCGCATCGGTTACAACTCTCCAAGCGTGATCGGGGTGCTGCCGGAGTCCGGTCCGGCCACTGTGAGTTCCACCAGCTTTGGCTTAACTTCCTTACGGAAGGTAAAGTGCTCCGTGCGGTTGAAATCCGCGCCGCTCTTAAGCTTGCCGTCGACAAGCACGTTGAGCTGGTGATCCCCCGTGGTCACATTGCCTACGTAGATCCGTTGCACGCCACCCTTGCGCAATGCCTCGAGTTCTTTGGCGCTATAGATGTAATGCGCAACGAGCTGACCATCGATCTGGATCCGCACGGCATCGAGGCGCATCTGGTCGCCTTTCGCCAGCGCAACAAAGATCGCGACCTGTGTCCCTGACGGGTAAAGCAGTTTTTCTTCCAACTGGTTCATCTCTGCCGCAATGCTGAGGACGTCTGATTTGGTGTGTTGAACCTGGTCGTCGAGGTCCCTCATCTGCTGTTGGTCGGAATTGGCGTCGGCAGCTTTCCGCTCGGTCTTCTTATTTGTCTGTTCGGTGGTTTTGCTTCCCTGCAGCGGCGCAGCGTGCAATCCCGGGAGAGCCGCAAACGACACCAGACCCAAAGCAATCACAACCGATAAGTGCGCTGTATTTTTCATCTCGATTTACTCCCACGCAGCCCTTGGACGGTAGTTTCGGCCCGCGTTGAGTATTGAGCAGACTATTGACGGCAACAACAGTACACGGGTACTAAGTCCCCCCCAACATTTGGGCTAAGTATCCACCACTCCGGGTACCGATACCTCCGTGCGAAACGCACATTCAATCGATCCTCGTTGCGCACCATGCTCGGAGAGGAATCTATATCGAATCGGCCATCTTTAGGGGAACGAGGTTGAGCCAGACACCCAACGACTGCACGTGATGTTTCCAAGAACGCTGCCCATAAGGATTTTATGTGTGAGGGCACACTGACGCCGACAATCCTAGCTGCGTGCCCCAGATGCGAATTGAACTCGGGCACCACCATGGGTGGGAACTTGACCCTCCACTGCTCGCGGGCGTTAGATGTAGCGTTGGCATCGCGCACTCGCCAGTCACGATCTGTATAAACCCAGATGTAATCAGCGTCGGATGATGCCAGGAGCGCAGCCACGCCAGCGCTGTCTTCCGTGGTTCCCAGGCGTTTCAATGGAATGTTGTCCAGAAGAGGTCCAAGCTTGACGGGGTCGTTCAGCAGCGCCGTGTTGATGGGCGTCTCATAGGCGCCGGATTTCCGGCATGCTTCGTGCAAGGCGGGTAAATCATGCGCCGTCAGGTAATGACGGGAAGCCCGGGGAAGCCTTTGTGGCTCTCTGGCGTTCTGCTTCTTGCCATCTCATTGCCATTACTGGTAGAATTTAAACTGACCAGTCGGTCTAGACCATCCGGTCGAACCTGAGGAGACGCCATAACTATGGTCGCGAAGCGCCCCGAACTGAGTGAGCACCGCAAGAACGAGATCCTTGACGCTGCGCTAGAAGTGTTTAGTGAGATTGGCCTGCAGGAAGCAAGCGTGGATGACGTTGTCAAACGTTCAGGGTTCAGCAAGGGAACCCTCTATTGGTACTTCAAGAGCAAGGACAGGCTGATCGGGGCGCTGATGAAGCGCTTCTTCGCCCAGGAACTGGGAAAAGTCCATAGCCTTCAGCATGGATCGGGGTCCGTGCGCGACAGGCTGCTTCGCTACAGCCGGCACACCGCTACTGTCGTGAAGCGAATGCCGCGGGCATTGGCGCTTGAGTTCTATGCGGTCGCGGTGCGGCAGAAATCCGTCCGCAAATTTATGGGCGGGATGTACGCGCAGTACTGCAAAGAATTGGCCGAAGTTTTCCAGGAGGGCATGAACGGTGGCGAGTTTCGGAAGATCGATACTTTCCAGTCGGCGGCGGCCCTGGTTGGCCTCGGTGAAGGGCTGATTCTGCTTTGGGCGCTGGAACCGAACGCCTTTCCCTTTGAACGTTTCTTTGAGGCATCCGTCCGGAGCCTGCTGGATGGAATCGCAGCTTCACAACAGGCGTAAGGGGCTTTGGAGTTTCAAATGCCGATGGGCAGCAGGTTTCGGTTATTCATCTTCATGGTTTCATTACCCAGCCTCGTGCCGTTTGTGCAGGCACAGGCACCGAGTGCAAACGAGATCATCCGGCGCACCGAGCAGTTGTTGCGTGCGAAAACCCAGGAAGGTTCGGTCAGCATGACCGTGCGCACGCCCGATTGGCAGCGAACCCTGGAGATGAACTACTGGTCTGTCAATCCAGACAAGACTTTCATTCGTGTTACCAGTCCGGCAAAAGAGGCTGGGACCAGCACGCTTCGGCTCGGAAGCAACATGTGGAACTATCTGCCGTCGGTCGAACGAACCATCAAGATCCCGCCGTCCCTGATGCTCCAGCCCTGGATGGGGAGCGATTTCACCAACGACGACCTGACTCGTGAAAGCAGTCTCGAGAAGGACTACACGCACCGCGTGGAAGGCGAGGAGAAACAGGATGGCGACCTTTGTTACCGGATTTACTCGACACCCAAGCCCAATGCGCCGGTGGTCTGGGGACACCTCGTGGTCTTTGTCCGGAAGAGCAACGACCTGCCGCGAAGAGAGGAGTTTTACGACGAAAAAGGCGTACTCCAAAAAGTTTTGACCTTTGAAGATGTCCGCACGGTCGATGGGCGCGTGTATCCGATGCGGTGGAAGATGGTTTCGGCGACCAAGCCCGGGCACGAAACGATTCTGCTGTACCGGACACTGAAGTTTGACCGGGCCATCGCCCCCTCTGTTTTCACCAAAGACAATCTTCAGCAGCCGTTTTAGGAGCCGATCCAATGCTCTTCTTGAATATGGCGTGGCGCAACGTGTGGCGAAATCGCCGGCGGTCTTTTCTGACGGTACTCGCTATCGCCCTCGGCCTCGCTTTCAATGTGTTTATGCGTGGTATCGGCGACGGATTCCACGAACAGATGGTGGACAACTCGGTTCGCGCCGAAATCGGCCACATCCAGATTCATCGGCTGGGATACCACGATGATCCCGGCTTGAATAAAACCCTGCCCGCTCCCGATGCTCTTGAGCGGGCAATTCGTTCTCTGCCGGGGCTACGCGGCTATTCGATGCGCGTCCTGGGCGGCGCACTGGCAAGCACGGCGGAAAACTCCAGCGGCGTTGAGGTTCTCGGCGTCGATCCCCAACAGGAGCAAACCGTAACCACCATTCAGAATGCGATCGTGCAAGGGCGTTATCTGGACAAGAACATGGTGCGTCCTGTCCTGGTCGGCGACCGACTGGCCTCGCACCTGAAGGTTTCACTTGGCGACAAGGTCGTGCTGATGGTGCAGGCCGCCGACGGATCGATGGGAGCGCAACTGTTCAAAGTCGGGGGAATCTTTCGGTCGGGATCTCCGGAGATGGACGAAGGAGTGGTATTCGTCCTTCGCTCAGATGCGCAGGAGCTTTATGCGCTTGGCGACCGCTACAGCGAGGCCGCGATCCTGCTGACATCGTCCAAGCAGGTTCCTGGTGCGCTCGCAGCTCTCCAACATGATCTTTCCGGTGAAAACGTGGAAGTCCTGCCGTGGTGGCAGGTACAGCCCTTCCTGCAACAGTTCATCCAGATCGATGACGCATTCTTCTACATCATCGTGTTGATTTTTTTCATCGTGATCTCGATTGGAATTCTGAACACCATCATGATGTCCATCTTCGAACGCGTGCGCGAGTTCGGGGTCATGATGGCGCTGGGAACCAGGCCGCGGCAGATCGTCAAGCTGGTGGTACAGGAGGCATTCCTTCTGGGGCTGGTCGGCATTGGGATTGGCAGCCTGATCGGTTCCGGATTCACGCTGTATTTCGCCCGGCACGGCATCGATCTTTCGTCTTTCAGCGCGGGCGCTGCCGCGCTGGGAATCACCTCGAGCCGGGTTTATTCGCAACTCACCATGGCCAACCTGCTCTATTCCAACCTTGCAGTCATGGTGGTTGTGGTCCTGGTGGCTCTTTATCCGGCGGTTCACGCAGCCGCGCTGCGGCCAGTGGAGGCAATTCGCCATGTCTGACACAATGCCGCTGGTTGAGCTCCGGCACGTTTCGAAAACCTATCGCAACCACGTGGAAGTCCGTGCACTGCGGGACGTCACTCTCGCTCTCGAAGCAGGCAGCTTTGCGGCCGTTGTCGGTCCTTCAGGCTCGGGCAAGAGCACACTGCTCCACCTGCTTGGCGCCCTGGACCAACCGGATGAGGGACAAATCAAGATCGCCGGAATCGATCTGACCACGACTCCGTCCGACGGTCTGGCCGAGTTCCGGCTCCGGCGCATCGGATTCGTCTTTCAGGCATTCAATCTGCTGCCGGTGCTGAGTGTGATGGAGAACCTGGAATTCGTACCGGCGTTGCAGGGCAGTCCTCGAACAAAGCGGCAGAGCCGGGCCCGGGAACTGCTCGAATCCGTAGGCATGGCCGATCTTGCGGACAAGCGGCCCAATGAACTCAGCGGCGGCCAGCAGCAGCGTGCAGCCGTTCTGCGGGCCATCATGACCGAGCCAGCGATTGTTCTTGCCGATGAACCAACTGCCAACCTCGATTCGGCAAATGCTTCCATTCTGCTCGACCTCATGGAACGCATGAACCGGGAGAAGAACATTACCTTCCTGTTTTCGACTCATGACCCCCAGGTGATGGAGCGCGCTCAGCGTCTGATCCGATTGCGGGATGGTGTCGTGGTCGGGGACCAAACCATCGCCACCTCTCCAGGCAGGGCAGACACGTGAAGTCGATGGCGTTGTTGGCAATCATGCTGGCGGCCGGCGTCGTCGCGTCGGCCCAGTCGCCTGGCGCGGCTCAATCTCCCGCGATAGCGCAATCTCCGCCGGATACTCCTTCCTTTCAGTACCGGTTTGGCGGTTCGTTTCGCAATCTCCTCACGACCTCCAGTTCTTACTTCACTGGAAACACCTATGGCGACAACCTTGACCGCCTGCGCCTCAGTTTTGAGAGCAGTTGGCGTCACGCCCTGGTGGTCCATGTTGAGTATGACAACGAGGCTCATTTCGGAAACCTGATCGGCGAGCCGGATTTTGATCTCGTCCGTCGTCGTCAGGACAGCTCGTATCTGGACCTCCAACACGTATGGGTTGACGAGAAGCACGCTTACTGGGACACATCACTGTATCGCGGGTATCTGACTCTGCGTAATCCGAGCGCTCAACTGACAGTTGGGCGACAGCGCATCGCCTGGGGAACTGCGCACTTCTGGAGCCCGACCGACATTTTCAATCCGATCAGCCCCCTGCAAATCGAAAGCGACGAGAGACAGGGTGTCGATGCCGCGCAACTCACGCTTAGGCTGCCGCGCGATGTTCGATGGTCCGTCGTGTATGCGCCGCAGGATGGCCTCGACCGGTCGACCGAGGCCATGCGGCTGACCCGGACCGTTCACAATTTTGATGTTGCGGCCATCGGCGGACACTTTCGCCAGGACTGGATGGCGGGTGGAAATTTCGCGGGACAATGGCATGGCGCCGGTTTGCGAGGAGAACTCACTTACACATGGCGCGCCGATTCGAAGCAGCCTAACGCATTGCGTTGGACTTTAGGCTCGGATTACGCTCTGAATGACAAGTGGTATCTGATTGGTGAGTATTTCTACAATCAGGGACAAATTCAAGGCCTCGCTCCCGGTCAATCACTCCCTCTTTCGGTTATCAATCGTTTCTCGAACGAGATTTTCACACTTCAGCGTCACTTCATCTCGCTCGGCACCCGTTATTCGGCCACCCCGTTGCTGAACCTTCAGATTTATGAAGTCATCGATCCCGTAGGGCCAAGCGTCTTCTTCATGCCTGTGGCCGGTTACAACGTGACAACCAATACCGACCTGAGCGTCGGTGGACAGTTGTTTGCGTCATCCAGTTCCGGGGAGTTTTATCGCGTAGGAAACCTCGTCTATTTGGAATTGACGGTTCACTTTTAGGCTTCATAACGCAGGCGCGACCGGTGCCGCAGGAAACTCGCAGACGACTATGTGATCACGCCTATGGAGAAGACTGTTGCGCCAGCCAATTGCGTTTTCCGGACCGCATCCGCCTGGTCATCTATCACACGCTCTACACTGGGCCAACAGAGATCGCGCGGCAGGCTTCGCACAAAAAGGCACAACTCAGACACAGAGGATACTCAGGTTACAGAAGAGTACCCGGCGATCGCCCAAAGATGATCGGCCAAAAGGATCATCCAAAAAGCAATCGCCGGACACAAGCGAATCTGAATCCCGGACTTCAGAGGCCATCACACCCGGCTTCATTCAGGATCTTGCGCAGCTTGTTCAGTGCTCTTCCCCGGATAAAGCCAATGGATCCGGTGGCCAGCCCCAGCCGGCGCGCAACCTCCTGATAGGGCAACGGTGGCTGCTCAAAAAAGAGCAGGCGCAGCATCTCCGCGGCGCGGGAAGGAAGCCTGTCAATGCTCTGGTGAATCATCTGTTGGCGCTGGGATTTCCACACGTTGCCGTTGAGGTCCGGCGTGTGGACGATCTCCCTGGATGTCTCCATCTCTATATCATCGAGCATGACGTACCGCGGCTGGCTTCGCCTCCACCGGAATGCCAGACGGACGGTGACGGTGATGAGCCAGGAACGAAGCGAGTCTTCATTCTTCACCTGGGCGAGCCCGTTGAACAGCTCGATGCAGACAGATTGAAAAATATCCGCGCAATCATCGGGGGTGGCGCCAAAGCGTGATGCCACGGTATAGACCAGCCGGCGATGGCTGTTGACCAGTTCTGACCATGCATCCTGGTCTCCGGCGAGACAACGCTGCACCAGCGAGCCGGCGAGAGACGCGCCCGCGGCCGTCAGCGCATGGTGGTCTCCGCCAATGTGTTCCTGGCCATCGTGTTGTTCTGCTCTGTGCTCTTGTGCATTGGGCTGCAGTCCAATAAACGGTACGTCGCTAAAGGGGTAAGAGATTTGAGAATTTCCCATTTTCAATTGTCCTCGTGCTCCAACCGGGCGAGGTCGTCGCGGGCACGGTGTTGCTGCGGCCACGGGTGACGCCTCGGCTCTCTGCTTGAAGCTGTTCTGTGATCCAGGTTTTCAGCATGAACGATCTGCGCGCCATCGCTAGCGATCGGGATCGCGAGATGGGATCCACACGCCGCGACGCATGCAGACGCAGGCGCGAGATCGATCAGAAAACAGACTGAGGAACGTACGAGGAAAATCAGATTCTAAGGGGAATCAGGAGAAGCTCCGGCCCGCACTGAACGGCATGGCCTTCATAGGTGACAAAAGGCTCCTGCAGGGATGCGGGCAGCAGGAATGGAACAATGGCCCTGGACAGGACTGCGATGAGCTTCAGGACGCGTGTGAGCACCAGCGACATTCCAAAGCTGCAAAGGCAATACGTGATCAGCGCTTCAATGTCATCGCTGAACACGGGGAAGCGGTCGCAACTATTGAGCTGCAGCAATGGCGAGAGCACCGCCATCAACAGCAGAGAAAGCAATACGATCTTGCAAATTTTGCGCGCCATGTTCGACCCTCCCGAGTATCGTGTGAACGTGTTAGTCATTCTGTCCCGGAAGCCTGCCATGCAGGCCTGCTCGTCCACTGTTTGAACGGTTGCCAAATGAAGTTCAAGGCAACGCTACGCTCCCGTCAACAATTTTCACCGGAAGGAGTTTCTGCCGTGAGTTTCTGGTTCCCGCTTCCACAACCTGCAGAGAAGCCGGACCATCCGCCAGCCGCTTGACCATGAGCGTCAGCAGGACTCCAGCGCCGTCGATGCCGGCCGTGTTCGGCTGGCGCGTGGTGAAAATTCCTGCCTGGCCTTTCTCTTTGTCAATCCGCTGCACAATCGCCACTTCCTGCGTTCCCCCGGAAAGAAAGTCGCCGTGCCGTACGTCTTCCAAGCTCAGCAACTGCGGGTTGTAGCGAAACAGCAACGATGCTGAAAACAGGTCCTGAATGTCTTCCACGCGAACTTTGATGGCGGCTGTTTCTCCGGCCTTGATGGAAAGCGTGGAGGGCTCAAGCTTCAGGACTGAACGCTTCTCGCCTGGATCTTCCTGGGTGTCCAGCACGGCGCTGGCCTGAACGTAAGGGTTCTGCCGGGGAAGATTGACTGCAACCGGAGCCATAGCATCTTCCTTCGGGCGCAGCGCCAGCTCAGAGTCGGTGCCCACGCTGAGCGCCTGCAGGCTTTCACGCGCGAAGTCGCGCGAGCGGACCAGCTTGGGCGTGACTACGATCAGCACTTCATTTTCAGAATTGCTCACGTCTTCACCCGAAAACAGGTAGCGCAGAAGCGGCAGGTGAGAGAGCCCCGGCCATCCGGTGACGGACTTATTCTGCGAATGCTCGGCCAGCCCGCCAAGAATGCTGACTTCGCCCTCCTGCAGACGGATCTCATGCTCAATGCGGCGCTGGCTGATCACCGGCTGCTCCACGCCGCCGATGTTCACCCGCCCGTTCAGGGATGACACTTCGACCGCCAGCTTCATGCTGACGGAATGGTCCGGATGCACATGCGGAACCAGATCTATGTTGACGCCCACATCAATGTACTGAAACTGCGTGTTCACCACCGGCCCCACACCCGCCGTAGCCTGGAACGATCCGGTTGCGACGGGCACGCGGTCTCCCACGCGCAGGCGCGCCGACTCGCCGTCGCTCACCCGCACCTGCGGATTCTGGATGATCCGGGTGCTGCTGTCAGACATCAGGGCGGCAGCCACCGCGCTGGGAATGGTGAGAGCAAAGTCGCCAGAAGAAATCTGGCTGAGTTTGTCCAGCGCCACAGCGCCGGCTGGTCCCAGCGGAGTGGCCGGAGCAAACGCCAGCGCGCTCGCGCTGCCCGGCTGGATGCCCAGGCTGCGGGCGCGGTCGCGCCGCGCCTGCAGGACGGAGATCTGCACCACGACTTCAGGGCGCCCGCGGTCGCTGTCCTGAATGAGGCGTGAAGCCAGCAGCACCTTGTCCGGCGTGTCGCGGATCACGATGGCATTGTCGCGCGGGAGCGCCTGCACGTGCCGGATTTCGAGCATCTGCTGCAACCCGGTGGTGATTTCCGTGAGCTCCTGCGGGGTTTGCGCGTGCCGCAGATAAATCTTCTTGAGGATCTGCTCCTCTTCCTGCCGTCGCTTTGCGGAAGTATCCGGCAGCACCAGGATGATGTTGCTGGTGAGCGGCTTCCAGAACGCCTTTGCCTCGATGCACGCCACTTCCAGAGCCTGGCCAATGGTTACGTTCGCAAGGTCGATGCTGATCTTTCGATCCGGAAACTCGGGATCAAAAATCACGTTCACGCCGGCGAGCTTGCCGATAGTGCGGAAGACGACCCGGGCATCCTCATAAAGCTTCAACGTGATGGGTTCGCGGGAAAGCGGATTCAGAGACGGCGGTTGCTGCATCAGATCGCCGTTGATGGTCGCGGCGTCTTGGGGCGCCGGCTGCGCTGGTGAGTTTCCTTCAGGGCTCGGAACAGGCGAGGCGGCCTGGTCCGGCCGGGACGCCACTCCGAGCAACTGGTTTGTGTACTCCAGTTCCTGGCGCGCCAGCATCGAGGAAGGATCGATCTTCAGCGCGGTTTCAAACTCCTTGCGCGCCAATTCGTTCTCGTGATGCTCCAGGTGCGTGATTCCCTGCCTGACGTGGAATTGACCGGCCTCAAAACGCATCTGGTATGACTTGAGCTTGTACTCCGCGTTCTGCGGGTCGTGTTGTTCAGCCTTTTGATAATTTTCGCGGGCGGCGTCGTACTGCTGGTTGACCTCGGCCTGGCGCGCGCGCTGAAAGGCCTGCGCCCCCTTGTGACAGGAACACAAAATCAGCATGCCGGGCATGAGCGCCGCAGCCAGATACCTTGTTCGCGTACTGAAGACTGATCTCTTCACCGGGTCTCCGCTCCAAGATTAAGGAGCCATCCATTCGTCAACCGGAAGCAGTGTTTTCTTCTTCAGGTCGAGCTTCACTACATATGCCCCCAATGCGCCGATGCGCCTTGTGGCTCCGAACGTAACCGGCGGCGTCAGGCCTGTGTTGAAGTTGTACATGGCGGCAAGAGTGTCAACGAGTTTCTGGCGGCTCAACTGCCTGCCTGATTCGCGCAGCCCCTCCACCAGCACCTTGCCTGTCGCCAATGCTGACGCGGAGAGAAGGGGCTGGACCACCTTGAGTTCGTGGGTCCGAACCAGCGCTTCATATTCGTCCAGCCCCTCCACTCGGATATCCGACGGCAGCGCCGGAAAAGAGAAATACACCTGCTCATCAAATTCTTTGGGGATGTCGAACACTTCCCCGCCGGCAAAGGCGCCGGGCTGGAAAATGGCCGGCGACCAGTTGGCCTGCTTCGCCGTAAGCAGCAGCTCATGCAGCTCTTTGCCGTCGCCGAGAAACAGGATTCCATCAACCTTGGCCTTGCGCAGCGAGTCAATCATGTTTGCGGCTTCTGCGGAAAAATTCGAATACTTCTCCTGAAGCACCAGGGCAAACGTTTGTGAATGGCACTCGCGCGCCGTGGCATCGGCAAGGTCCTGGTACTGTTCAGGAAAGACCACAGCGATGGTGGACACCGGCTTTTCCATGTCCTGGCGGGCAAAGCGCACCAGCACACGGGCCTGCTGCGACAACCCGGAAAGGACGTAGAAGACTTTTGATTTGTCTGAGTCTTCATCCGTCGCGCTGCCGGAGGCGAATGGCGTGATCACGGGAACGCCGGCTCGCTGCATGGCCTCTGTCACCTGCTTCTCCGCGCCGGGAACCACAATGCCCAGCAGCGCAAAGATTTTCTGATCACGCACAAACTTCTCTGCGGCAGCCGTGACCTCAGCAGGCCGTCCCTTTGCCGCAAGCGTGACAAACTCTATATGCCGGCCGTAGATTCCCGCTTCGCGGTTGAGGTCCTTGAAATAGGCCTGCAGCAATGCTGCGAACCCGGCTCCTGTCGCAGCCAGAGGTCCATCCGCAGCGATGATCGTGCCGATGCGAATGCTGCTGTTCGTCAGGCCCGGATCTGATTCGCTGCCAAGCACGTGAAGATATGAGATCAGGCTGTCCAGGTCGGAGTCCGACATGCGGAACCGCGGCATGGTCAGCCCAAGCTCGTTGCCGGCCGGATCGACCCCATCGCGAACCGCCTTCCTCAGCGCCACAATGTCGTACGCCGGGCGACGGCGAGCCAGCGGATCACTGCTGGTGAGCGGACGTTGCAGCACATCCCAGGTGATGTTGGAAGGAGTCACCCCGCCCTCCGGCCGGCCCTGTCCATCGGCTCCATGGCAGCTCGCGCACGGCATCAGACTTCCCGGGATGCGTGATGTGCCGCCTCCCAGAATGGCTTCAATCGGCGGGGTGGAAGGGCTGGAGCCCGAGGTGAAAATCTGCTTGCCGATGGCCTGCTGGGGGGTGAGCTGCGCGACCAGCAAAGAAGGCAGAAACAGGCAGAGGCCGGCGAGCGCGAATACCTTTTGGAATGGCATACGGCTGCCGGCTTCTGCCGCAGTTCCAGTGCGACTGGGCCTGTTCACTGATTTCACGCGCGTTCTACTCCTTTTATATGGCCGCGGCAGACGCGCCTCACCTGGCCGCGCTCATCGCCGGTTCCCGGCTATTCTGGTCAAGCACTGAATCGATCACCTTGCTGAGCTTTTCCGGAGAGTTCAGGCCGGAAGCAAAGAGCCACTGGTGGCGCGGATCGTTGCCAATGGCGACCGTCGGCGAGTGGTCCAGCTTGTTGCCGGCGGTGATGCTGAACGCATTCCACAGCAGTTCCAGTTGCGACCTGGTGCCGGTGACGAACGTCCAGCCCGGCTGGGCTTTGAACATCTCCGAGTAGCTCTTCAGCTTGGCCGGTGTATCGTTCTCCGGATCAACGGTGACGGATATCAAATGCAGGTCCTTCTCGCCACGCTTCAGCATCTGTCTCTGAACGCTGGCAAAATTGGCGGTAAGCGGAGGACAGATGGTGGTGCAGGTGGTGAAGATGAAATTGATGGCGACCGTCTTGCCTTTCACGAGATCACGGTAAAAATGCAGCTTATGGTTGTTCTGGTCCGTGACCTCGATATCGGGGACCGTAACATGGGCCGAACGGACAGACACCTTTCCGCCGCTCATTGTCATGGCTTCATGGTCGTGATGGCCGGCGCTCATGGACATCTTCTGTTGTGCCGAAGCGCCGGCGCAGCACAGCGCGATGATTACGGATACGAAAAGCATTCCTTTGAGTGTTTGATTCCCCATATTTTCCCTTTCAGCGGTTTCTGAGTTGCTCTTTCTGCTGCGTGGCAGGCGTGTTCAGCTTTGAGCTCTCCGCCTGATTGAGAGCGCGCACCATCATGTACGGAAGCTGGTTGGGCTTAACCTTCAATGAAGGGATATGAACCATGGCGTAATACACGCCTGCTTTCGCGGGTGTAAACGTGAAGCGGTAGACTCCATCCCCCACCGATTCCGCTTCGAGATGCTGCTGGCGAAGCGCTTCCGCAAGCAAGACGGTAATCTCAACATCCTGCAGCCCGCTGCGCGGCTTCTGCGTGACCGCATCGAGCAGCTGGAATGTCACTTCAACCGGTTCTCCCGGGCGAACCTGCAGGTCATTCTTCAGCGGATGCAGCGCTACGGGTACTTGAGGCCCTTTTTTCAACAGCGGATTGACTTCGACGGCCACTTTGAAGCAGTGCGAGATCGAGGGCGAATCCACGAACACGGGCACGTCATAGCCGGCGGCCTTGGGAAGCTTTACGCCGATGGAATAGATCCCGGGGGAAGTCTCATGAATACTGCGGTCCAGCACCATGGCGGATTTA
>JBLMYN010000106.1:0-6716 GCA_050258305.1 Actinomycetota bacterium | reverse complement strand
TCCATCGGCGCCGCCATCGAATCGTTCACCGGCGCGAAATTCGGTTCCAGCGGTACTCTCACCGCCGCGCGCATCATTACCGCGGCTGTAAAGGCCGTCCCGGTGAAGCAGACAGGCTTTTCTGGACTGATGCTGCCGGTGATGGAAGACAAGCTTCTGGCGCAGCGCTGGGCCGAGTCAACCTATGCCATAGACTCGTTGCTGGCCTATTCGGCCGTCTGCGGCACCGGGCTCGATACCGTGCCGCTTCCGGGCGACGTGAGCGTAGAGCGAATGGAACGGATTTATTCTGACGTTGCCTCACTGGCGTTCAAGTGGAACAAGCCATTGTCGGCGCGGCTGCAGCCTGCTCCCGGCAAGAAGCCGGGCGATCGGACGGATTTTCCAGGCCAGTACCTGTTCAATACCACCGTGCACGCGTTACCGTAGTCCCGTGCGATTTGGACATGACTCCCGCAAGGAATTTCTTATAATGAAGGGCGTGACAATTGAACAACAGGTAGTTGAAAAGCTGCGTGAGCTGCCGCCTGAGAAACAGAAAGAGGTTCTTGTCTTCATGGAATCTCTTCAGGGAACGGAGGCAACAAGTTCACCCAGGCGGAGTCTGCTTGGCTTATGGGAGGACTTGAATAGTCACATTACGACACAGGATATTGCCGAAGCACGGCAGGCAATGTGGGGCAGCTTTCCGCGAGGCTTGGATCAGTGAGCGCGGTTCTCGATACTCACACAATTGTGTGGTATCTCGAAAACTCACCTGACCTGTCAGGAACAGCCCGTTCCGCAATTGAAACCGCTGTTTCCATGGGTCGCAGTGTTTATGTCTCTGCAATATCTCTGGTGGAAACGATTTATCTGAGCGAACGCGGACGCCTGACCCTTACGGCGTTGCAGAGGTTGGAGTCCGCGTTAGAGCACCCTGGCTCTGGAGTTCTTGTAGCACCGATCGACATCGATGTTGCAACCGCTCTCCATAAGATTTCTCGCGATCTTGTTCCGGATATGCCCGACCGGATCATTGCCGCAACCGCGCTTTGTCTCAATCTCCCTCTGATTACACGCGACCGGCGCTTGCGCTCTGCAGGATTGCAAACAATCTGGTGAATAAGCAGACGGGCAGGTTTCATTTGTGGCGCTGTTTGCAGAGCATTGCCGCCCTCGCTATCCTGGTGTAAGGCTGCACCGCACACGTGTGATCCACCTCACGGCTTACGCCTCCTGCATCCCGATATCCTGCTAACCGGACAATGCGGCACATCTGTCCCTGTCCTCTCACAGGGTGGGGAACTTTCCGGAGGCTAAAAATGGAACCATTTCCACATCAGTACACTGCCAGAGCATATGCCGGTCCACAGGGCGATATAACAGTGGACGCGCAGAAGCTGCCCAGGCTGGTTACGGCTGCGCCGGCTCAATATGGCGGGCCGGGCGACCGGTGGTCTCCGGAAACCTTGCTGGTGGCCGCGGTGGCGGACTGCTTTGTGTTGACCTTCCGGGCCATAGCCGCAGTCTCAAAACTCTCCTGGAGTTCGCTGAGTTGCGAAGTGACAGGCTCGCTCGACAGGGTGGATCACGTGACGCAGTTTAACGGATTCGTGGTGCGTGCCCGGCTCGAGGTTCCTCCGGAAACCAGCAGGGATCAGGCCATGCGCATGCTGGCAAAAGCTGAACAAACCTGCCTGGTGACCAACTCGCTGAAAGCCGCCTGCAAGCTGGAGGCAGCGGTTGAGGTTGCCGTGGCTGCCTGAACAGCGGCGTGCAGTCGCGCGTCCACAAAACTCAGGCCGCATGATAGCCTAGCGGTGTTCCCGCATCACGCGAGGCCTTGAATGAACCTGGCCGGAATACGAGTTTTGATGACGGTGATCAGCGCGTCCATTGGGGCGTGCTTCGTCCTGATCGCCTGGTTCAGCATCAAGGCCGCTGTGGCTCCGGCGCGCCGTTTTCACATTGCCTCGGTGGTGATCGCCGCCGTGGCGGTTGGCCTTGCCTGCCTGGCATTCCGCGCGGCCGCGCTCAGGGACACCGATGAAGAAACGCTCTTCACCTCGCTGAGGCGCGGCATGGTCGGCGCTTTTCTGGGGCTGGTGGTGATCAGCGTGTTGCTCTTCCTCTACGGAGACAGCACCCGCGCCATGCTGGCGCACGCGTTTTCCAGGCCAACCTCCAGCTTCACGGCATCGCCCATGCTGATAGCCTCGGCGCTTCTGGGTTTTGCCGCCGGATTCGTCATCCGCACGGTCCGCGCCCGCAGGCTGGATTGAGCCGTGAAGCAACATGACCGGCAATCTCTGACCGCCTGTTGAAAAACATCCAAGCAACGCGCCACCCTCTCCAAGGCCGGCCCGGAAGCGGGCCACGCTGCGGGAAGCGTGAGGTCCCCGGCCTTCCTTGTACGAGAGCGGTGGCGCGCAGTGTTAGCGTGCGTTGCTAACCTCTTTTTCGCTCTGCTGTTCGGCTGCACGGCAGCTTGCCAGCCTTTGCTGCAGAGCATTGACAGAGTCGAAAAGTGATTCCATCCCGTAATTCTTCCCTGTAATGACCTGGCGATCGATGTCGCCGCACAGGTTTCTTACCAGTTGATTCAACCGTCGCAGGCGTTCCGCGGAGAGAAAGGCAAACACGTGGTCCGGATCACGCTTGACCCGCTGCGCGTTGAGAAGTTCACTGACGCTCCAGGCCGTGAGCCGCACGTTATCGAGAGATTGACGAAATTCGAGCAGCACGACAGGATCGGGCGTTGCCTCCGCCTGGAGCCGCTGGTTCAGCCGGTTGAGGGCGGCGGAAACTTGTTTTAACTCCTGAGACAGGCTTGCGGGAACCATCATTGTAGTAATCTCCACACTGGTGATGCGCACTGGTGATGCTTGTTCTGCAAGCGCGTGCTTTGTGTCGCACGCGGTTTGCGGCGTTGGGTGAGAGGGAACAGCCTTCCCGCAGAGACAGATTCCCGGGTTCACCCATTGAGAAGAAACTGAGACGACTGCGGTTCAGGCGTCGAGCCGGTAATCGGACCGCAATTGAGGAAACACCTTTGCCGTAATAATGAAGTGCTTCCCGCATAGCGCCGTTCTTTTCTGCAGCCTGCCTGCAGAAGTAATGGTCACCACGCGAAATGTCCGCCGGCCACACGCGTCGCAGTTGCTCAACGCATCAGCCATTGTGTCTGGAGCCGCCCAGATGCCTGAGCAGTCCGTGATCCTGTCTCCGGGGCTCAGACTTAAAGGAAAGTTCAGGTCCTGCTTGTGCCCGGAAGTGAAAATCGCAAACTTATCCGTCATTATTTACTCCAATTTCATATACAGCATTGCCCTTAATATACTCTTAAATTATCGGGGGCTGGCCGGGACAAGGGCACGGGCCAGGTGACTTTGGTAATTCCGCGTGGCGCGGAAAGATTTGTGAAAAAAGTTCTTGACGCGATTTTACGTCAAGCAGAAAAACGCGGGCCTTCGGCTGACTGACTGGGCGGAGGTAAACTTGGTGCAGGTGAGTGGACAAGCTGTGCCGCCGTGGATGACAATGGCCGATTCAGTGGACACAGGTAGAAATGAGCCCGAAAGAACCTCTAATATCAAGACACGGCGGCTACCGCAAACTGAAGAGCTTTCAAATCGCACAGTTGGTCTACGACGTGACTATCCGGTTCTGTGATCGCTACGTTGACAAGCGCAGCCGCACGCACGACCAGATGGTTCAGGCGGCGCGCAGTGGAGTGCAGAACATTGCCGAGGGCAGCCAGGCGGCGGGAACCTCCAGCAAAACCGAACTAAAGCTGACCAACGTTGCCCGCGCAAGCCTTGAAGAATTGCGTCTTGACTACGAAGATTTTCTGCGGCAACGCGTCCTGCCATTATGGGACCGCCGGGATCCCCGGCGCGACAGCCTGATTGCCCGGCGTTGCACCAGCGCCGATTGTGTGGCGCGGTGGGTTCGGGAACAACGCGATGGACAAAGTGGACGCAGTGGACAAAGTAGACGGAGTGGGCAGAGTGGAGAAAGCGCAGAAATTCACGCCGCAAAAGCCGGGCAGGTTGCAAACACCCAGTCCAATCAGTCCATCTCGTCCACCAAGTCCACCTTCCCTGAAATTGCCGCCAATGCCGCTCTGGTTCTTATTGCAGTGGCGTGCAGCCTCCTCGACCGCCAGCTTGCTTCACTAGCTGCAAAATTTGAACAGCAAGGTGGCTTTACGGAGCGGCTTTACCGTGTGCGCAAGAACGCCCGCGGAGTGTAGTCAAGCCGAAGCTCGCTGCAGACAACTGTTACTCTGAGGTGAAGTAATCCACCGCCACGGGGCTCTCAAACAGTGAATAGTCGCGGGTGACCACGGTGATGCCGGTCTCGGTGACCATGAAATTCTTGGCGTCGTCTTCCGGGTCAAAGCCGATGATGGTTCCTTCCGGAATATGGACGTCGCGATCGATGATGGCGTTGCGAATGCGGCAGTGGCGGCCGATATTTACATGGGAAAAGATGATGCTCGATTCCACTTCAGAATAGGAATTCACGCGCACATCGGGCGAGAGCACGCTGTTCTTGACCAGGCCTCCGGAAAGAATGCAGCCTGGGCAGACGATGGAATCAATGGCCATGCCGGTGCGTCCGGGTTCCCCGAAGACGAATTTGGCCGGCGGGTACTGGCGCTGGTGGGTGCGGATGGGCCAGTGCTTGTCATAAAGGTTGAACACGGGCGAGACCGCCACCAGGTCCATGTTGGCTTCGTAGTAGGCTTCCAGCGTTCCCACATCGCGCCAGTAGAGCGCTTCCTTCTTGTTCTCGTCGATAAAGTTGAAGGAATAAACCTTGTACTGGTCAAGGATCCTGGGCAGGATGTCCTTGCCGAAATCGTGCGAGGAATCCGGGTCCTCGGCGTCTTTGAGCAGCACGGGAAGCAGCACGTCCGTGTTGAACAGGTACACGCCCATGGAGCCGGAGACCATTTCCGGGTTGTAGGGCGAGCGCAGTCGCGTGGAGCGCGGCTTCTCTTCAAAGCCGATGATCCTGCCGTAGCGGTCGACGTCGACTACGCCAAACCGGAAGGTCTCACTGGGATCGATCAGGATGGTGGCCAGCGTCACGTCGGCTCCAGTGGCGTGATGCAGGTCCGCCATGAGCTGGTAGTTCATCTTATAAATGTGATCGCCGGAGAGGATGAGCACGTGCTTCGGCTGCTCGGACCCGATGGAGTAGATGTTCTGGTAAACGGCGTCGGCGGTGCCGAGATACCAGTTCTCGCTGACCCGCTTCATGGGCGGCAGTATCTCCACAAAGTCGCCCAGTTCGCGGGCGACCACTGTGCTCCAGCCTTCGCGGATATGCCGGTTCAGAGACAGCGCCTTGTACTGGGTGAGAATGTAAACGCGGCGCAGGTCAGAGTTGAGACAGTTGGAGAGCGTGACGTCAATAATGCGGTAATTGCCGCCGAAGGTGACCGCGGGTTTGGCGCGGTCACGGGTGAGAGGGTAAAGGCGCTCACCGGCGCCCCCGGCCAGCAGAACTCCAAGCGTGTCTTTCATAGCGGTTCGAAGCAGCCAAAAAAGCTGGCGCACTGAAAGTAGATGTCAGCCCGCGGACAAAAGAGTCACGGGTGAACTCAAAATGCTACCAGAAAAAGAACACCCGGCGCTTGAGGCGGCCGGGTGTTTTGCGTATTTGCTGTTTATGCAGCGTCATCGACGCTGATGCGAAGAGACTTAAGAAAGCGCACATCGTGGGCATTGATGGAAAATTCCGGATCGGGGGCCTTCCGGCGAGAGCCAACCAGCTGGGGCGATGGCCTGGCCGGCTCGCCTTCACGCTGGTTAAAGCCGATGGTGGCCTCCAGAACCAGAAAGATGTCATACCCTTCATCCTTGATCCTGGCAATCACCTGGGCAATCTCATCAGACTCGGAAAGCGAGCTGTTGATGGCGTCTCCGAGTTCTTTCATCAGCTTTTTCAGCCTGGTGTTCACGGACTCCCTCTGACAATAAATAGGATGCGCCACGGAAGCAGGTCGTTTGATGTTTTACGCCGGATTTGGTAATTTTCGGGCTCGTCCGGCGGGATAGTCGGGCTACAATACCGGAAATGCCGGACATTTCCACAACCAAAACCCCTTCCCAGAAGGCCGCTGTCACGGTGGCGAAGGCAGCATTTGCGGCCAAAAAAGCCCGCGCAAGCCTTGATCGCGCAGCCGCCAAGAGGGGCCGCTTTATGGGAGCCATTGTGGCCGGCGGGAAGACCATTGTGGTCTCCTTTGCCAGGACTATTTACGTCCTCTGGCTCCAGGTTACAGGCCTTATTTTTGTTATGTTTGCGGTCATGGGCGTTTCGGCTCTGGCCATGCAGTATAAAAAGGACCATTTTGCCGACCGGCACCGGCTCTATATCACCATCCTCTTCATTGGCGTGTGCTCCTGGTTCGGGCTGGTCTCGTTTCTCAGGGCCAAAAAGAAGGGCAAGTAGGGGCAAGAGAAAATTGCCAGAACTGCCAAAATTGCCCAAGATTGAAAAAATGAAACACCCGAAGGTATGTTATCCCTATGGTGGCCTCTCTCGAAAATGCCACGAAAACCGTGTGGCACAGCCGCCCTCGGCTGTGCTGAAGGTGGGTACAAACCGGGCACATGGTTGACAGTTTGAACCGGGGACATAGTTGACACATTCATCGCGAGTCGGACAGCGAAGGCGTGTAGGAAAGAGGCATGCCTTGGAATGTGAGCGATGTGGTG
>JBLMYN010000105.1:0-4942 GCA_050258305.1 Actinomycetota bacterium | reverse complement strand
ACATTCTGTAAAGGATGTCATGAATCTGAACAAACAGCGGGCTTCGCGGGGACCCCGGCACGGCTCCGCTCCGGCCTACGGCAGTGTGGAAGTGATCTGATCTTCCGCCTACCCAGCCCTACGGCTTCGTTCGCTACGCTCGCTCGCCTCAGGCTGGGCTAGTCCTCTGCCGCACCCTCCGGGCGCTGGCCTCTCGCCAAGGTTAGACCTTCGCCGCTCCCGGATGCATTTTCGAGAGGGAATGCAAGTGAGGCCAGAGTGTGAAAAAACCGTGGAGCGCAGCCGCCCCCGGCTGTGCGGTTTTTTCCCTCATGCAACGCGTGCGGCCTGGTAACCCAGCCGAATACCTCTGCGGAAAAGTAAAGGGTGCGCTGCCTCTTGGCGGGCAGCCCTCGCACAGCCGAGGGCGGCTGTGCCACCAAATCATGCTCGCGCTGGGCGCCTCACAGCGAGAAATCTTCCCCCAAACAAAAAATTTTGATTCCTAGTAGTCAGTACAGCCACCATCAGCTGCGCAGGGTGCAAAAGCGGGTCTTTCAAGAGGGCCGGGCTTCTTGGGTCTTGCGCCCAAGAGCCGCGCTCACGCCGCGAGAAAGCGATACCCTCATTCCCTTGTCTTCCCGAGCGGCGTTGGTTCAGTGAGATGCCGAAATGATGGCCCTGTCGAACTGGAACGCCCCGTTATCTCGATAACTAATTGATTGGAAGTTCGTCAGAGAAGAAGCAGGTGGGAGCTTTTCACCTCCTCGCGGCACGCGCCGCGTCGATGCGAAGAGGCATACGCCGCGCCGGCGCCAAAGTGAAAAACCACTCTTTTATTTCAAAGAGACAATTCCTGAATTGAGGCCTTTGCAGATGGCTCCTGTCACAAGACGACAATTTTTGAAAACCGCCATGCTTGTCAGTGCTTCGGCTGTCTGGGCAAAGCACTTCCCAACAGCATCAACCCTGCCATGGCATGAACGGCGAGATCTCTTTCCGGAGGGAGTCGCGTCGGGAGATCCAAACAGCAATAGCGTCCTGTTGTGGACGCGCAGGGCACCCGAGGGCCAGCCACAACCATCGCACCTGATGCTGGAGGTGGCGGAAGACCAGGCTTTTCACCGGGTAGTGGCGGCGCAGAGCGTTCCAATCTCAGCCGAGGCCGATTGGACCTGCCGGACCCTGGTGGGAGGGCTAAAGCCTGCTCGGGCCTATTGGTATCGTTTTACAGACAGTGATGGAAATGGCAGTCGAATTGGCAGGACCCGCACTGCACCGGGCGATCATGATCCGCGGCCAGTTCGCTTTGCGTTTGTAAGCTGTCAAAACGCAAACCTCGGTGCGCAAAACGCGTACCAAAGAATGATCTATGAGGACGAACGCGCTCCTGAGCGGGAAAAGCTGGGCTTTGTCCTGCACCTTGGGGACTTCATTTACGAGCTGGTTTGGTACCCCGAAGACCGCAAGCAATACTACGCCCGTCAAGTCCGGGATATAGTCCGTTATCCGAGCGGCGAAAAGCACAAAGACTTTCATGTCCCTACCACGGTGGACGATTATCGTGCGGTTTATAAGGCATATCTGCACGACCCCGACCTGCAGGATGCGCGTGCACATTTTCCGTTTGTGCCGATGTGGGACAACCACGAATTCAGCTGGCAGGGGTGGCAGAGTTTCCAGAATTTTGGCGACAAAAACATACCGGCCCAGACGCGAAAAGTGGCAGCCAACCAGGCGTTCTTTGAGTATCAGCCGGCGCGGATGATCAAACCCAGCGGCCGTTCTCTGGCCACTTTCGGGCCACCCAAAGTAGTGGATGCGCCGATCACGAAATTTGACGAGCACGGCCTGGGCCAGGAACCGAACAATCTGGCTGCAATTGGAAGCTTGAGGGGCTATCGCAGTTTAAGGTGGGGCCGCCATCTTGACATAATCATCACGGACGAGCGCAGCTATCGAACAGAGGACCCGTACTCTCGTCCCGAGTCGGACCCCCTGAGCGACAAAGACTTCCCCCAGTTCGTCCGACAGGAATGGCTCGAGATTCTGGATGCTGGACGGGCCTATGACGGCGGAAAGCCTCCCCAAACCATCCGCGTGGGAGAAACGAATGTCCCCAATTTCCGCAAAGACGAGCTACCACAAAGTTTCCTGGGCGCTGAGCAAAAAGCCTGGTTCCTTGAACAGCTCAGGAACTCAAAGGCAACGTGGAAAATCTGGGGAAGCACGACCGCAACCCTGGAGGAGCGCGTCGATCCGCAGAACCTGCCCGCCGGATTGGCGGCCAAAAAGTGGCCGGGAGAGGGCTACGCAATGACGTCGGCCGGCGACGTTGCGACTGCCTTCCACGAAAAAGGCGAGATTTATGATTTCGTCCGGGAGCACGGCATTACCGGATTCGCCACCGTGGCAGGTGACCGTCATGCGTTTTGGGCCGGCCTTTCTGCCAAGTCTCTGCCGCCTCGTAAGTTTGAACCGGTAGGTCTGGCTTTTGTCACCGGCTCAATTTCAGCCCCGGGATTATGGGAAGCCTATCAATATCGGTTCCCCAAGCAAGACCCGCTTCGCGCTCTTTTCGTTGGACAGGGACCTCAAGACCAGGCCCCCCAGCCAATGCTCAATATGCTTATGCGGCATGGAGTGCGGTCCTGTCTCGAATACGTGAAATCGGGCGACATCACCAAGGCGAGAAGACAATCGAATCCGCAAATGTCCCCCCACGTCTCCTTTGTCGATATGGGAGGGCACGGGTATGCAGTGGTCCGCGTCAGCAACCACGATCTGGAGACTGAATTTGTCTGCATTGAGCGCCCCGTCAATCGACACGATCAACCGGACGGCGGCCCCCTGAATTATCGGGTCAGGTTCCGAGCACCCATGTGGCGTAAGGGCGAGACACCGAAGCTGGATACGAAAGTCGTCGAAGGTGATCCAAAGTTTTCCGTGTGAGATCGGACCACGGCAGGAATCAGCGGCCATTGTTATTCGTTTTGTATTCGTCTACAATGGTGCCATGCGACCCGTCCCGCCCTGCCCCGAGCTTGCCCGCGAGTTGCGTCCCTACAAGTCCCTGCAGACGTTCTTTGCGTCGCTTGAGCCCGGCCAGCAGGAGTCGATCAACCGAAGCATCGTAGAAGCCGTGAAGAAAGAGACGCGCAAGCGGAGAGCGACCGAAGCCGCCGAACGGCTGATGGAAGTGATGGAAGCGGAAACCGATCTGCCGCCGCTCATCAGCAAGGCTTTCGCCCGCAACCCGGAAGCGCGTCGTGGGTGGAAACGCATGTCCGCCCGGCTCCGCCGCAAATATCTCATCCACATCCTGCGCAGCCGGTATCCCGACACGCGGGAGAGGACGCTTGGCTACGCCCTGAAGGAGTTTGCCCGCGAAGCCGGCGTGAGCCCGCAAACCTCGCCACTGATGAACACTGATTCAATGGATTTCCGCTGATAACCGGCCGCTGACTCTCCGCGGCCACCGTTCCTGCGCAGGCTCGGGGGAAGCTTGCATCCTGTTGATTGCCCAGCCCTTTTGTGGGCGCTGTAGAGAAAGCTATTTTCCGCCGGTGCCGTCAACTATTTGCGGTGCAACAAGTTGTTCACTGGTCGCGCAACGCGGCAAGCGGGTCCACGCGGGCGGCGCGGCGCGCGGGAAACAGGCCTGCCATGCCGCCAATCAGACCCAGAATCACGGTCAATCCCAGAAGAATGGGAATGTCGAGCCGGACCACACCGAACAGCACACTGGCCAGCAGGCGCATCAGCAGGAACGCGAGCGGCACGCCCACAGCCAGACCTCCGGCGGAAAGCTTGAACGAATTGCCGACGATCATGCGCAGCACGTCCGCATGTTGCGCTCCCAAAGCCATGCGAACGCCAATCTCGTGCCGGCGCTGCACCACGGCATAGGCCATGACGGCGTAGATGCCGCTTGCGGCCAGCGCGAGCGCAATGAGCGCGAAGGCGAACATCATGCGGGCCGTATATTGGACGCCGCTTGCATTATCAGAAATGAGTTGTTGCAGCGTGCGGATATCAAATGCCGCCTGGCCGCGATCAACGTTTTGGATGGCAGCGCGCGCGGCAGAAGCCAGTGAAATGGGATCGCGGGACGTCCGCAGGATGAATGCGGCCGACTGCGGCGGTTGTTGGGCTATGGGGACATAGGCGATGGGACGAAATTCTTCGTCAAACGTGCTTTGCCGTATGTCGCCGACCGTGCCCACAATGGTGCGCCACGGCTCGGATGCGGCAAAGCGAACGCGGCGCCCCACAGGATCCCGGTGCGGCCAGTACCGCCGCGCCATGGTTTCCGAGATGACCAGGACCGGAGGGCTATCCGCGCCATCCTGCTGGTTGAGCAAACGCCCTGAGCGGAGCGGAATCCGTAAAGCACGGAAGAAATCCGGGCTCACAGCCTGCATTCCCGCGCTACGCTGCTCCCCCGGAACCGCAGGAACGTTTTCAATGGAGAAAGTACCGCTCTGCCACGCCCACCCGGAGGGAAGGAACCTGACAGTGGCAGCCGTTTCAACGCCCGCAACGGCAGCCAGCTGTTGTTCCGCCCGGCGATAGAAGTCTGCACGGGCGGCGGGCGTGGGATAGTTTTTATCGGGAAGGCTCACGCGCAGCGAAAGAGCGGCAACGGAATCGTATCCGGGATCGCGATTGAGCAGATTTCTGAAGCCCTTTACCATCAGGCTGGCTCCGGTGAGCAGGATCAGCGCCAGCGCAACCTCCGCCACCACGAGTAGAGAACGCGACCGTCCCCTGCCCGAAGAAGATGACACTCCTCGAACACCTTCTTTCAATCCTTCATTCAGAGTGGAACGGGAACAAGCCTGCAACGCCGGAAGCAGACCCGCGGCGATTCCGGTGAGAACAGCAATGAGCGCAGTAAACCCCAGCACACCTGCATCCACCCGGATGTTCTTGATTCCGGCAATGTGCTGCACAATGAAAG
>JBLMYN010000104.1:0-6666 GCA_050258305.1 Actinomycetota bacterium | reverse complement strand
CAATTTTCTTGACGACCTTGGTTTCACCCTGACCGATCCGCCTATCCTTACGCCTGCGGCATGCGAAGGCACAACCACGCTGTTTCCGGTCGATTATTTTGAGGAGCAGGCCTTCCTCACCCAATCCGGCCAGCTCTATATCGAAGCCACGGCCATGGCGCTGGGCAAGGTCTATTCGTTCGGTCCAACGTTCCGCGCGGAAAAATCCAAAACCCGCCGCCACCTGACCGAGTTCTGGATGGTAGAGCCGGAAGTTGCCTACGCCGAGCTGAATGACATCATGGAACTGGCGGAGAACTTTATCGGCCACATTGTGCAGACGGTGCTTGCGCGGCGGGCGGAAGACCTGAAGACCATCGGACGCGATGTGACGAAGCTGGAGAACATCAAGCCGCCATTTCCCCGCATCACCTATGACGAAGCGGTAAAGATGCTGCAGGAAGGGCACGCGAAGGGACAGATTGAGACCAGATTCGAGTGGGGCGGCGATTTTGGCTCGCCCGACGAGACTTATATCTCGTCACAGTTTGACAAGCCGGTGATGGTGCACCGCTATCCAGCGCAGGTCAAAGCGTTCTATATGGAGCCAGACCCGCAACGGCCGGAACTGGCGCTGTGCGTCGATGTGCTGGCGCCGGAAGGCTACGGTGAGATCATCGGCGGGTCGCAGCGTATTGGCGACTACAACCTGCTGCGCAAACGCATCCAGGAACACGATCTTCCCGAATCCGCATTCAAATGGTACCTGGACCTGCGCAAGTTCGGCGGGGTGCCGCACGCGGGCTTCGGAATGGGGATTGAACGCGCCGTGGCCTGGGTCTGCGGGCTGGAGCATGTGCGTGAGACCATCCCGTTCGCCCGTACCCTGACGCGCATTTATCCATGAGAAGGAATCTATGACGCCGGAAACTACGGTCGCACTTGCGGCCAAAACAGAACAACCCAACCGGCCCGTGGTGGCGGACAACATTGTTCCCAAGAGAATTCGTATTCTGGGCGTTCCGCTGGACCTGGGCCAATCACGCCGCGGTGTCGACATGGGGCCTTCCGCTGTGCGTGTCGCCGGCCTGGAGGCGCGCCTTGAGGCGCTGGGACACGTGGTGGAGGATGGGGGCAACGTCACGGTCGCAATCGCCGAGCAGAAGAAAGCGGGCGATCCCAAAGCCAAGTACCTGAAAGAGATCACGGCCACCTGCAGCAAACATGCGGAAATGGTTTTTAAAACGCTGGAGGCGGGAAAATTCCCCCTGGTGCTGGGCGGCGATCATTCTGTTGCGGCCGGAACGGTGGCGGGCGTAGCCGAGTTCTTTCGCCAGCAGCGCCGGATTCAGGAGCAGAAGATAGGCCTGATATGGATTGACGCTCACGCGGATATCAATACGCCGGAGACATCTCCCAGCGGCAACGTGCATGGCATGCCGCTGGCCGCCATCATGGGACTGGGCCCCGCGGACCTCGCCAACATCTATAACTTTTCACCCAAGGTCCAGCCGGAGAACTGCGTGCTGGTGGGTGTGCGCGATATCGATGCGCGCGAGAAGGAGAACATCAAGCACACGGGCATCGAGGTATACACGATGCGCGACATCGATGAACGCGGCATGCGGACGGTGATTGAGGAAGCCCTGCGCATTGCCGGAAGGGGCACGGCGGGTTATCACGTCTCGCTCGATATGGACTGGATTGATCCGGAAGATGCGCCCGGAGTGGGCACGCCGGTCCGGGGCGGCGCGAGTTATCGGGAGGCCCACCTGGCCATGGAGATCATCGCCGACCACGGGCGCATGGTCAGCTTTGAGATCGTGGAAGTGAATCCGGTGATTGACGAGCATAATCGCACGGCGGACCTGGCTGTGGAGCTGGCTTTGTCGGCATTTGGCAAAAAAATCCTGTAGGCTTGAAGGTAACAGTTGCAGAAACCGGTCATGTATAGCTCACGAGCAAAACTTCACAAAATCCTGTTCCTGGCCTGTGCAATCCTGTCTCTGGCCGCACTCGGTGTGACTCAGAACCAGGACCAGCCCACGCGCGGACCTTCCACACCGGAAGAACGCAAGCGCTTTGTGGCCATCGCGCACAAAATGGAAGAAAACCCGCTTGATCCCAGCCTGCGCAAGGATCGCGATTGGGCCACTCACTGGATCATCGATATTCCAGACATCAACGTGAACCCGTGCGCGAACCTCCTTGGCAACTTTATGGAGTCGCCTTACCGCTACAAGGCGGAGATCAACGGCCAGGCTGCGTTCTCGATGGCGGCGTTCATGATCGAACACCCTGACAAAGCCGGCGATGTTGTGGCCACCAACACAGCGGCGATCGAAGGCGCTCTGAAAGCGTACCGTTCCATTCTGAGGGTCGAGCCCACAGCCCAATCACCCTTTCTTGAAGGGCTGGCGCAGGAGGAAAGCGAGGGCAAGCTGACCAATTACGTGCGCGAGCTGGTCAAAAAGGGCTGTGATAACGGTGATGAGCAAGGATGAGGAAAGCAGATAGCAGTTGGGACCTGGCAATTGGCCTGTTTGCCAATTGCTATTTGCTGACGGCTCAAAGCTGAGTGCTTTACAGTAGTAGAAATGACCAAGATCAGAGTCGGTGTTCTTTTTGGCGGCCGCAGCGGCGAGCATGAAGTTTCGTTGATGTCCGCGGCTTCAGTCCTGAAAGCGATCAACCCCACGAAATACGAGATTGTTCCCATCGGCATCAGCAAAGAAGGCCGCTGGCTGACGCCGCCGGACGCCGAACGCCTACTGCGCGGTGAGGCCGTGCAGAGCGAATCGAGTGGGCTATTGCCTGCTTCCGCCAAGGCGGCCATCGCCGCGGCGGCTGCCGCGTTCGCAAAAGAAACAGGCGTCATCGTACCGCCTGTGCCGCAATCAGGAGGGCTCACCGCCTTTGAGGACATTGCTCGCTCCGGCGAGCGCGCCATCCATGTCGATGTCATCTTCCCCGTGCTGCACGGTACGTTTGGTGAAGACGGCACGATTCAGGGCCTGCTGGAGCTGGCCGATATCGCCTACGTGGGAGCCGGAGTGCTTGGCTCCGCCACGGGCATGGATAAGGACGTGATGAAGAAACTCTTCGCCGCCGCAGAACTGCCGATGGTGAGACACGTGACCGTGCTGCGGCGCGAATGGGAGCAGAACCCCAAAAAGATACGCAGGCAAATCGAGAGCAAGCTCAGGTATCCGCTTTTTGTGAAACCGGCCAATCTGGGCTCATCCGTCGGCATTTCCAAAGTACGCGACCGCGACCAGCTTGCCGCCGGGATGGAAGAAGCGGCCCGGTACGATCGCAAAATCGTCATTGAGGAAAGTGTGGGCGGCAAGAAAAACAAAGCCCGCGAACTGGAGTGCGCCGTCCTCGGCAATGATGAACCCCGCGCCTCTGTGGTGGGTGAAATTGTGCCGGGCGCCGAGTTCTACAGCTACAACGATAAATACATTGACGAGGGTTCCAAACCGATCATTCCCGCCCCCATCAACAAGAAAACTTCAAAAGCCGTGCAAGACATGGCCGTGCGGGCGTTCAAGGCGGTAGATTGTTGCGGGCTGGCGCGCGTGGATTTCCTGATGGACCCAAAGAGCGGCAAGGTTTACCTGAACGAGATCAACACCATGCCGGGCTTTACCAAAATCAGCATGTATCCCAAGATGTGGGAAGCATCGGGCCTGCCTTATTCCGAGCTGATTGATGAGTTGATCCAGTTGGCGCTCGAGCGCCACGCAGACAAGAAGAAGAACGTGTACACGCGCGCGTAATTACACGCAGTTCTCGCAAGCGTGCCGCGAATCAGTCTCTCCCTGGCACCCCGGCAGACGAGTACTGAAAATCTGCGCGGCGCCTTCAGCAAGCCAAACTAGCGCACGGTCAGTGTCACGACGCTGCTTGTCTGGAACCCGGTACCCGTTGCAGTGGCCGTGATCTGGTAAGTTCCTGCCGGAGTTCCTGTCACGTGCGGCGGGGGAGGGGGCGTAGGACTGCCTCCGCAACCTGCCAGGGCCAGCACAAACATCAGCCCTGCCCAACCCAGGCCCCAGCGCAGCGCCAATTTACGGCGCATGATCAATGGCAGCAACGGCAGCCCGAGAATCGCGAACACCGGAATATAGAGATTCGGGCCGCGGGGGCTCCAGCGTGTTGCCATCGTTCCTGATGACGCCGTTGTGCTGATCGTCATGGCCACCTGCGCAGACGTGCTGTTCGTGCTCGGCGGATTGAAACTGCACGCCGCCGCACTCGGCAGTCCCGAGCAACTGAAGGTGACTGCCGTGGCCTGGTTCGAGGTGAAGCTGAAAGAGAACGACGCTGCGCTTCCGGCCGCGACCGTTGCACTGGATGAGCCGCTGGTAACCAGGCTGGCCGGGGGCCCGAGATTTGCACTATCGCTCGCGGCATCATTGCTCGTATTCAGTTCGCCGCCTCCTGAGACCGTGGCGGTGTTGCTCACAGGGCTTGGAGCGTTGAGGGCGATGTTCACGGTGACCGTGATGCCGGGATACGAAGCGCCCGCAGAAAGCACATCAGCACGTGTGCATGTAAGCGTGGCCAGCACGCAGGTCCATCCCGTGCCGCTGATCGCGGTGGCGGTCAGGCCACTGGCAGGAAGATTATCAACCACGCTGACGGTTCCGGCCGTAGGTCCTTGGCCCGAATTGGTAACTGCGATGGTATAGGTTGCGCCAGTCTGGCCGAGACTCAAAGTCCCATTGTGTGTTTTGGTGATGGTAAGGTCGGCAAGCGGAACGATGGTGGTTAGGTCTGTGGCAACATCGTTGGCCGTGTTGATCTCCGCGCCGCCTGAAACCGTGGCGGTGTTGGTGACGGAGGCGGAAGCATTTGCCGCGACATTGACCGTGACCGCGATTGCCGGATAGCTGCCGTTGGCTGCGAGTGCGTCCGCGCGCGTACAGGTTAGCGAGGCCGGAACGCAAGTCCATCCCGATCCCGCGATTGATGTCGCGGTCAACCCCGCAGGCAACGTGTCTGTCACCGTTACGGTTCCGCTGGTTACACCGGGGCCGGCATTGCTCACGGTCAGAGTGTAGGTTGCGCCGGTCTGGCCCTGAATGAAGTTACCTGTGTGCGTGCTGCTGAGAGTGAGATCAGGCGCCGGACTGATGATGGTAACGTCACTGGCTGTGTCATTCGCGGTGTTCAATTCCCCGCCACCGGAGACAGTGGCTGTGTTGGTGACAGATGCGGGCGCATTCGCGGCAACATCCACCGTCAGCGTGATGGTGGAATAGCTGCCGTTGACCGGCAGAGCATCAGAACGCGTGCAGGTAAGCGTTCCGAGAACACAAGTCCACCCGGAGCCGCTGATAGCGGTGGCTGTGAGTCCTGCAGGCAAACTGTCGGTGACGGTCACAGCGCCGCTGGCTGGCCCGGGGCCGAAATTGTTGACGTTCAGAAAATACGCTGCGCCAGTCTGGCCCTGAACAAAGTTTCCATTGTGCGACTTGCTGAGAGTCAGGTCGGCCACCTGGGTGATTTGTGTGACGTCTGTGGCCGTGTCATTCGCGGTGTTTGCTTCTCCACCACCGGAGACAGTCGCCGTATTCGTCACGGAGCCTGGAGCATTCGCCGCCACATCCACGGTAACGGTAATTGCCGGAAATGCAGTGTTAATGACCAGTGCGTCGGTGCGGGTGCAAGTAACCGAGGCGAGCACGCAACTCCAACCCGTTCCGCTGATCGCAGTTGCTGTCAATCCCGCCGGCAAACTGTCAACCACCGTGACGGTTCCGGAGCTTGCCGAGGCGCCGACGTTCGACACGGTGATCTGGTAGGTTGCGCCCGCCTGTCCCTGAGTAAATGTGCCGGTATGGGTTTTGCTGAGGGTCAGGTCGGCAAGCTGAATAATCGTGGTCACGTCCGTGGCCGTGTCGTTTGCCGCGTTCAGTTCGCCACCACCGAAAATCGTGGCCGAGTTGGCAAGCGTTGCCGGCGCCGTACTCGCCACGTCCACCGTAAGAGTGATTGCCGGGTAAGCAGCGCCTGCGGCCAGAACGTCGCTTCGAGTGCAGCTCAATGTAGCGAGTACGCAAGTCCAGCCTGTTCCACTGATTGCCGTGGCTGTCAGACCGGAAGGCAACGTGTCCGTGACGGTGACCGTTCCGTTGGTTGGCCCTGGGCCGACGTTGCTTGCCGTAAGCGTATATTGCGCACCGGTCTGGCCCTGGGTAAAGTTGCCGGTATGAGACTTGGCGATTGTGAGATCCGCCACCTGAGTGATGGTGGTGGGATCTGTCGCCGTGTCATTGGCCGTATTGGCTTCACCGCCACCGGAGACAGAAACAGAGTTGGTTACGGTAGCCGGCGCATTCGGGTCCACATCCACTGTAAGCGTGATGGCGGGATAGCTTGCTCCCGCTGCAAGAGCGTCCGCGCGAGTACAGGTCAGCGTAAGCGAATCGCAGGTCCAGCCAGTTCCAACCAGCGAGCCCACGCCGCGGTGGATAATCAACCCGGCGGGCAGCGTATCAACCACACTGACCGTGCCGCTCGTTGGCGCAGCTCCGGCGTTGCTGACGGTAATCGTATACGCAGCACCGATCTGGCCCTGGGTGAAATTGCCCGTGTGCGTCTTGCTGATGGTCAGGTCGGGTACGGTGACATTCACGCTGGCTGAGCCGGTAATGGATGCTGTCACTGTGTCAGTGG